>WFSD01000022.1 GCA_015486235.1 Anaerolineae bacterium | reverse complement strand
TAGCCCATGCGCCTGGCGAGAAAGCCGAACTCATCGCTGCCTGGGAACGGCACTGTCAGGTCTTTTGCGTTGCCACGCACTATCCTCAGTGCCTCTATCAGACGCCTCAGGAATGTGTGAGCCTTGGTCAGGTCGGCAAGCTCGTCAGGGCTCAGGATGCCCACTGTCGCCAGCATCAGCATGGCACCCCTGGTGTTCGTCACACGCAGGTTCCGGTCGCGATGCCCATAGGTGATCTGGAGCCCCTGGACCAGGTACTCCAAATCCACCAGACCACCAGGGCTGTATTTCGCATTTACCGTCCCGCCGTTGACCAGGTGGCGGATCTGGCGCTCCCGCATCGCCTGCATCGCTGCAACATCGGAAGGCTCTCCGGTGTAGACGAAGGCATCCCGCAACCTCGAAATTTCCTCCCCCAGGTTCGGATCGCCAGCGACAGGACGCAGCCGCACCAGTCCCTGGCGTTCGTAGGGCCACGCATCTCCCCCAGGGGCAAAATATTTTCGGAAGGACTCCAGCGATACCGCCAGGCTTCCCGATTGACCATATGGCCGCAGCCGCAGGTCTATCTCGAAGATCCCTTTCCTGCGGGAGTGGATCGTCCGCAGGAAACATCGCACGAGCGCATCGTAGAACTCCGCCGTGGTAATCTCCCCCGGCCCCGACGTGGCCCCATCGCCTCTGTAAACGAACATGAGCTCGATGTCAGAGGCGAAGCCGATCTCACGCCCGCCGAATTTGCCGAGTGCACAAACGGTCATGCTGGAAGGGCGCCCGCCTGCCAGGATGGGTTTGCCATGCTTGTCACACAACTCGCTGTAACAAAGGTCGTAAGCAGATTTTACGACCACTTCGGCGAGCTCCGATAGCTCCACAGAGAATTGCCAGTAGGCGCCTGAGTACCCCATGATATACCGCATGTCTATCCGGAACATCTCTCTGTCCTTGAACTCGTTCAGCGCTCTGACGCGTTCGGGCCTGTTCGGTGCTGCGGCAAGCAAATTCTCTAGTTCGGATTGTAAATCCGCTTTCGGCTTGCTCGAGGAAAGCATCTCGTGGTTCCGCACCACAGGGAAAAGGTTCTCATACTGCATGCGCAGAAAATCGTCCCATAGAAAATCGCTGATCCCTAACAGGCGCGCCAGGCCGCGGAGGATTTTGGGGTTTTCCAAGGATGCGAGTTCGTCGGGCCACCGGGGTCGAGAGAAAAATTGTCCTAGAAGCTCGCTGAAATGCAGCAGGGCTGCTTCGGGATTGGGGGCATGGGGCAACAGGTGGGTGAAGTGCTTCACGAGTACGGTAGCGGCGCGGAGCCTCCCTCGCTCTTCCTGCGACGTTATCTTGCACCCGCGGGTGTCGGTCACGTAAAGCGTGTCCTCCACACGCCGTCCCACGGATCTAACCGTGACCCTGGAGATGTAGATTCCATTGAGCGCCAGAGCGTTCGTGAGCTCATAGAGGAACCCGACCGTGTCCGTGGAGTTTATCCGGATTACTGTGTACTTTTCCGATGATTCGTTGTCTATCTCGATCTCCACGGGGTAGAGAGGAGTTTCATCTGGCTGGGCACTCCCCACGGAGGCTGCCACTTGTTTTGTGAGCTCCCCTTGTGCCTCTGACCGCTTCCCAGCATCCAGCAGGCGGAGTATCGAGCGGAGGTCGTCGGCGTATCGCTGCCATGTCCCGTCCGGGATTTCGCCCCCGACATGTGTGACGAGGAAAACGTCCACGATGCGCCGTGGGGAGGAGGCGGTTCCTGGCTCAGTGGTGAAGACATTCCCTTCCAGAATGTTGAACCCATGAGCTAGGAGGAGCCCGCATATAGCAGAGAGCTCTCCGAAGTAATCGTATCCCACAATGGTCAATCGCCAGCGTCTTCCGGGGAGGGGTGCGGCTTCCACTTCCGCTGGATGTTCTCTTCCCAGGGAACCTGTCATGAGCGCGTGGCGGCGCATTTCCTCATCGGTGAAGATCTCTGCGTAGGCCGGGGGCATCTCACTTATGTGAGAAGGCCTGCCCTCAGAAAGAGCACTACCACGCGCCTCCTCTGCCTCTTCCAGATACTTCCGATAGACGGTGCGGATCGCCCCTCGATGTTGCTCGTAGCGTGAGAGGAACAATTCGCCAGCGTCTTTCCCAGTGAATCGCAGCCTGCGGGCCAGGCTCGCTATCCCTTCGGCATCGTCTGGGAGGGTGTGAGTCTGGCGATAGTGCATCAGTTGTAGATGATGTTCGACAGTCCGGAGGAATACATAGCTTTCCGACAGGATGCGGTGCTCCTCTGTCGAGAGGATGCCGCGGGCATGCAGCCGATTCAACGCCTCCGGGGTGTTGCCGGTGCGTATGTCAGGATAGCGTGCCCCATGGAGCAGTTGGAGGTACTGAGCAATGAATTCCACATCGCGTATGGATCCCTGCCCCAGTTTCACTTCGCCCCAGTGTATCCCTTGCCGCGTGAGCCTGGCTTCCAGACGTTCTTTCATTCTATGAACGCCCGCCCGCAGGGACCCGCCACTGTGAGAGAAGATGATCGGTTCGGCCCTGCGCAAGAACTCCCTGCCAACCTCCACGTCGCCGGCCACCGGACGCGCACGGAGCAGTGCCTGTTTCTCCCAGAGACGGGCATGTTTCCTCAAGTAAATTACATATCCCTCCAGCGGTGAGACGAGCGGCCCGGTGACGCCCCAGGGGCGCAGGCGCATGTCCACCCTGTACAGGAATCCTTCAGATGTGATGTTCCCGAGGATTTGTATCAGTTTTTCCC
>WFSD01000021.1 GCA_015486235.1 Anaerolineae bacterium | reverse complement strand
GTCTCCGGAATTCGCTGTTTTCTTGAACGGAGGTGAGAAAATGCGTCTCAAACTGGCACTATTGATTTCCGTGTTGATCCTGGCATTGGCCGCGTGCGGCGGGAAAACAGGAAACGGCCTGGTGTACGCCGGCCCTACGGAGAAAACCCTTCACAAAGGCGATACTCTCCCAGGCACCGACATCAAAGTGCTGAATCTTTCCAAAGATGGGGCTGACCTGGAGATCGGCGGGCAGGAAGCTCACAAGCTGGAAGGAGATTCCGTGGACTGGGACGGCAAGCCCGCCGACGGCGTCGAGATGAGCCTGCACCAGCGCGTAGTCTGGGTAAGCAATGATGCCCTCCATCTGGCCGGCACGGTGAGCATAACCATCCTTGGAGCCAGTCCGACGCCGGAGAAATGGGACAAAAAATTCCCCATCGAGTATTCCATGCCGGTCGCCTACCTGGTGAAGAAAGGCGACCGGGTACCTGGTACCACGATCTCCTACAAGGGGAAGACAGAGAAAGGGGCTGAGCTATCCGGCGTGGAGGGATACCCGTACCGCAAAGCCGCTGACTCTATCTCCTGGAGCGGGAAGCTCAAGGGCAACACTTACCTCAAGCTCAACCTGCGGGTGGGGTTCTACGACGGCGGCCACCTCCAGGTGTTGGGCCTGGCGAAGATCGGCATACAACCGTAGGAGGGGCAGATGGGAGAGATCTCCCAGGAAAAACATAAATGGGAGAAAGAAGTCCTGGAACCTGCCCTCAGGAAACGTCCCGAGCGGAAAGAAGGGTTTCGGACGCCCTCCGGGACGCCACTGGAGCGGTTCTACACGCCGGAGGACGTGCAGGCGGATTACCTGCAGGATCTAGGGTTCCCCGGGCAGTACCCATACACCCGTGGCGTCCAGCCAACCATGTACCGGGGCAGGCTCTGGACGATGCGCCAATACGCTGGTTATGCCACCGCGGAGGAGTCCAACCGCCGATACAAGTACCTGCTGGAACAGGGACAGACAGGACTTTCTGTGGCATTCGACCTGCCAACCCAGCTTGGCTACGATTCCGATCACCCATTAGCCGACGGCGAGGTGGGCAAGGTCGGCGTTGCCATCTCCTCCTTAGAGGACATGGAGATCTTGCTGGATGGCATACCGCTGGATCGGGTCAGCATCTCCATGACCATCAACGCTCCTGCGGCCGTCCTGCTGGCGATGGTGGTGGCGTTGGCGAAAAAGCATGGGATAGACTCAAAACTCCTGCGAGGCACGATCCAGAACGACATCCTGAAAGAATACGTGGCCCGCGGCACCTACATCTTCCCGCCGAAGCCCTCTCTCCGGCTGATTACGGACACTTTCGAGTACTGTGCGGAAAACGTCCCGAAGTGGAACACCATCAGCATCTCCGGCTACCACATCCGGGAGGCGGGGAGCACCGCCGTGCAGGAGGTGGCGTTCACCCTGGCTAACGCCATCGCTTACGTCCAGGCAGCCATAGACCGGGGGTTGGATGTGGATCGCTTCGCCGGGAGGCTCTCTTTCTTCTTCAACGCCCATAACAACTTCCTGGAGGAGATCGCCAAGTTCCGGGCTGCACGACGCCTCTGGGCCAGGATCATGCGGGAGCGGTTCGGGGCGAAAAACCCCCGATCGTGGCAACTCCGCTTCCACACTCAGACCGCCGGATCGACTTTGACAGCGCAGCAGCCGGAGAACAACGTGATCCGGGTTACGATCCAGGCGCTGGCGGCCGTCCTGGGTGGCACCCAGAGCCTCCATACCAACAGCCGGGACGAGGCACTGGCCTTGCCGACGGAGGAATCGGTGCAGACAGCCCTCCGCACCCAGCAGATCATCGCTTACGAATCGGGGGTGGCGGACACCATCGACCCGCTGGCCGGGAGCTATGTCATCGAGCACCTGACGAACGAGATCGAAAGGCAGGCAGAGGAGTACATCCGGCAGATAGATGGCATGGGCGGGGCGCTCGCCGCGGTGGAATCGGGGTTCATCCAGCGGGAGATTCAGGATTCGGCCTACAGGGCGCAGCAGGCCGTCGAGGAAGGCAAACAGATCGTCGTCGGCGTCAACAAATTCGTCACGAAGGAAGCGGCGCCGGTGGGCCTGCTCCGGGTCGACCCCAGAGTACAGGGAGAGCAGATAGCGCGGCTGCGCAAGCTGCGGGCCAGACGGGATGCCAACGCCGTCCGGAGCTCCCTGGAGCAGATCCGTTCCGCTGCCAGAGGGAATGAAAACCTGCTGCCACTTTTCGTGGATGCGGCATCTGTGTATGCCACTCTGGGGGAGATAACTGGCGTGCTTAGGGAGGAGTGGGGTGAATACCGGCCGCCGATGATATTGTAGGAATCAGCAGATCAACACAGGTACACATCGATATCCTTTCTTCCTGGTGAGAGATGTGATTGAACTGGAACATGCACGTTGGCGTTTGCTCCTCCACGGAGCAGCCGACGGTGCTACCAACATGGCGATAGACGAAGCAATTGGGACTCTGGTATCGCTGAGGTACTCGCCGCCGACACTACGGTTCTACGCATGGCGGCCGTACACCCTTTCGCTGGGGCGACACCAGGCGCTGGAGGAGGTGGATCTGGATGCCTGCGCCCGCCTGGGCTACGGGGTGGTGCGGAGGATCACTGGCGGCCGCGCCGTCCTCCACGCCGACGAACTCACATACAGCGTCTCCGCTCCGCAGGACGACCCACGGATGGCCGGAGGAGTACTGGATGCATACCGCTCCCTGAGCACGGGTCTGATCGAGGGACTCCGGATACTTGGAGCGCCAGTGGAGCAGGCAGGGCCAGATGCACGCGCTGGCAAAGACGTAAGCGCAGCGTGCTTCGAGGTGCCATCGGCGTACGAGATCACCGTCGGCGGACGGAAGCTCATCGGTAGCGCCCAGAGCAGGCGCCAGGGGTTCGTGTTGCAGCATGGGGCAATACCGCTGAGAGGCGACGTGGCGGAGATCGTCGAGTGTCTGGCTCTTTCGATGGAAGAGCGAGAAACGCTGCGACAGGCGTTGTGGGCCAGGGCAACGACATTGGAGGAAGCACTGGGCCGTCGCGTGACCTTCGGCGAGGTCACCCTGGCGATGACCCAGGGGTTCTCCAAGGCGCTGAACCTGGATCTGGTACCTGGTGCGCTGTCCGCAGAGGAACAATCCCTGGCGGTGGAACTGCGAAAAAAGTACCTCAACCCAGCAGGGTGAGCCGAAGCGCCGACACGATTTGACAATCCCCCTTTTTCCCGCTATAATTGAAAATGATTTTCATTAACAGCAGGTGATGGTCATGGAACTGACGGAGCAAGAGGTTGCCAGGAGGCTACGGGAGCGCGGCTACAGGGTGACATCGTCCAGACGGGCGGTGGTGCACGTCCTACTCCGGAGCGCACATCGCCTGACGCCGCAGGAGATCTACGAACAGGCAAAAGCTGAGGACAGCAAAATCGGCCTGGTGACGGTGTACCGAACCCTGGACTTGCTGACGGAAATGGGGCTGGTCAAGCGGTTGCACGGGAGGGAAGGCTGTCACGGATACGCCGCCAGTGCTCCTGGCGAGCACCGGCACTATCTGGTGTGCACCGAATGCGGAGCCGTGGTGGAATTCGACGGGTACGGCGAGATCGAGAATCTGTTGAAAAAGCTAGAGGCCGAGACCGGGTTTGTGGTGACAGACCACTGGCTCCAGGTGTTTGGACTCTGCCCGGCGTGCCGTCTGAAAAGGCGAGAAGGAGCGCGAGAAAGTGAGCGGTAAAAAGTACGCTGCAATTTCCATCATGCTGGCGCTGGCGATTTTGCTGGGCGCGTGCGCCCGAACATCGCCGACCGCTCCCGCGGAGCACGGCAAGATGCTGGTCGTGGCGAGCATCAATCCACTGGCAGATTTCGCCCGACAGGTCGGCGGGGATAGGGTCCAGGTGGAGACAGTGGTGCCGCCTGGCGCCAGCCCGCACACATATGAACCCAAACCTTCCCAGCTCAAGGCGCTCAGCCGGGCGAAAGTGCTGGTGCTTGTGGGGCTCGGATTCGAGTTCTGGGCAGACAAGGCAGTGTCGGCGTCGGGCAATCCTGACCTGATTGTCGTCCGCACCTCCAACGGTCTGAAGATCCTGCAACAGGGGGGAGGAGAGGGCAGCGGGAATCCCCATATCTGGTTGGATCCGATCAATGCCATCCATCAGGTCGAGATGATACGGGATGCATTCGTCCGGGCCGACCCGCAGGGTAAAGAAGTGTACATCGCCAACGCGGAAGAGTATATCGGCAAACTGAAAGCATTGGATAAGGAGATCCGCAAGGAGGTAAGCGGATTCTCCACGAGGAAGTTCATCGCATTCCATCCGGCATGGGTTTATTTTGCCAGGCGGTACGACTTGGAGCAAGTCGCTGTGGTGGAGAGGACCCCTGGGAGGGAACCATCTCCCGCGGAGATAGCCAGGATCGTACAGGCTGCGCGCAAGGCAGGCGTCAGGGCTATCTTTGCGGAGCCGCAGTTCTCGCCGAAAGCAGCCAGGGTAATCGCCCAGGAATGCGGCGCACAGGTGCTTTTCCTGGACCCCATCGGCGGGGTGAAAAGTCGGGAGACATACATCGACTTGATGCACTACAATCTGGAGCAGATGGCAAAGGCGATGAAATAGCCGGGCAGGGGGATGGTTGTGGATAGCGAATTCGTGATAGAGCTGGAGCACGTTTACGTGACGTACCAGACTCACCTGGCGGTGAAAGACGTCACGATGAAAGTGCGCCGGGGGGAGTTTCTGGCATTGCTCGGCCCCAACGGTGCCGGCAAGACCACTTTGATCAAGACGATCCTGGGGCTCACGGAGCCGGCATCCGGCAAGGTGCAGGTCTTTGGGGTCCCACCGAGAAGCCTCGGCGAGCGCCGATCATGGATCGGCTATGTCCCCCAGGCAACCAAAATAGACCCGAACTTCCCGATCAGGGTGTTCGATATCGTGCTGATGGGGCGGTACGGCAAGATCGGGCTGCTCCGGCGACCTTCACGCGCGGACAAAGAAGCGACCTTGCGCGCGCTGAAGATGGTCAACATGACTGACCACGTGGACCGACGTTTCGGTGATCTTTCCGGCGGCCAGCAGCAGCGCGTTCTGGTAGCCCGCGCGCTGGTGGTCGATCCAAAGCTCCTACTCCTGGACGAACCAACCACCGGTGTCGACGTCACCACGAGCACCAGCGTGTACGATATCCTCACGGACCTGCATCTTCAGGGGGTAACCATCGTCATGGTCTCCCACGATGTGGGCGTGGTGTCCCAGTACGTGGACAAAGTGGCATGCATAAACCAGTCGTTGGTGGTTCACGGCCCGCCCAAGGAAGTGCTGACAGAGGAGGCCTTGTCTGACATGTACGGGTGCGCAGCAATGATGTTCGTCCATGGGCCTATGCCGCACATGGTGGTCAAGAAAGAGATGGCGGGCGTCATCGGCCTGGAGGACGTGCACAGGAGGAAGGAGTAATGGAAATACTCGCCTACACTTTCATGCAGCGGGCGCTGCTGGCGTCGGTGATCATCGGCGTGGTCTGCGCCGTGATCGGCACCTATGTCGTGCTCCGAGGGCTCTCTTTCATCGGCGCGGGGATAGCCCACGCATCCTTCGGCGGTGTGGCGCTCGGCTTCCTCCTGGGGGTGAATCCCTTCCTGAGCGCCATCATTTTCTGCCTGCTGACCGCGTGGGGTATCGGGTGGACCAGCGCGAAAGGCGAAATCAAGGAAGACACCGCCATCGGCATATTCTTTGCCTCCACCATGGCCCTCGGCGTGCTGTTCATCGGGTTGATGAAAGCGTACAACGTGGATTTGTTCGGGTACCTTTTCGGGAGCGTCCTGGCGGTCACGGAGCAGGACATCTGGCTCAGCCTGACCATCGGCGGGGCGGTGCTGCTGACCGTGGTAGTCCTTTACAAGGAGCTGAAGTTCGTCACTTTCGACCAGGAGATGGCAGCGGTCGAGGGGTTGCCTGCGACGGGCCTCTATTTCCTGCTTCTGAGCCTCATGGCCCTGACAGTGGTCATTTCCATCAAAGTCGTAGGCGTCATCCTGGTTTCCGCCCTGCTGGTGATTCCCCCCGCCACCGCATACCAGCTCAGCGATGACTTCAACAAAATGATGCTGGACTCTATCGTCGTGGGGGTGGGCAGCGCTGTGGTCGGCCTGTTCCTGTCGTATTGGCTCGATGTGGCTTCCGGCGCTACAATTGTGTTGACCGCGACGACGCTGTTCTTCCTGGCCGCGATCCTTTCACCCAGGCGACGGATGCTCAGGAAAAGGCGGCTCGCCTTGATCGAGGAAATCAGGAAGGCTTCTTGAGGGTATGGGAGGAATATGAACCGCATTACCATTGGCGTGGCCGGAGGAACCGGTTCCGGCAAGACCACCGTAGCCGATCGTATCCTTGCGCAGGTGGGGGAGGAACGAATAGCCTACCTCCCTCACGATGCGTACTACAAGGACCTGAGCCACCTGCCCCCGAATCTGAGAGCCCGGCACAATTTCGACCATCCCGATAGCCTGGACAACGAGCTTTTCGTGGAGCATCTGAGGCAGTTGAAAGCGGGCAAGGCAATCGAGAGACCGGTGTACGATTTCACCACCCATTCCCGCAGTTCGCAGACCGTGACTGTGCTTCCAAGCCCGGTTATTCTGGTGGAAGGGATATTGCTGCTGGCGCTACCCGAGATCCGGGATCTGATGGATGTCAAGATCTTCGTGGACACCGATGCTGACATACGATTCATCCGGCGACTGCGTCGGGACATCAAAGAGCGAGGCAGGACTGTGGACTCGGTGGTGGAGCAATATCTGACGACCGTCCGTCCGATGCACCTGGAGTTCGTGGAGCCAAGCAAGCGTTACGCCGACGTGATAATCCCCGAAGGAGGGTTCAACACCGTGGCCCTGGGGATGATGGTCGCCAGGATTCAGGAGATGCTCGGGTAAGGAAGAAGGTACTCGAGAACTGAGGCAAAGCGCAGTTGTGTTCCTACCGCCGGACGTGGGTTCAGGCCTCGTCAGCGAAGTGGCTAACAGATAAAGGCGACGCCCTTCGGCGTCGCCTTTATCTGTGGCGGCGACAGGATTTGAACCTGTGACCCAACGATTATGAGCCGTTTGCTCTACCACTGAGCTACGCCGCCAGAAAGTTCTATTGGCAATCAGAAGGTAGCGGGGGCAGGATTTGAACCTGCGACCTTCGGGTTATGAGCCCGACGAGCTACCGCTGCTCCACCCCGCATCACCTTTGTATTATAATTGAAGAGTGCCCCTGCGTCAAATCCCTGTGGCAAAGGGAGAGCGAAGCAATTCCTGGGGGCCCTACGGGCCCCCAGGAATCCCCAGAACCGTTATCGCTCTACATCAACCCCAACGGCAAGTAGCGGATCGCTTCAGAAGCGTCGAGAATGCCCCTAAAGCGATTTCGTGCTTTCGATTTGCTTCAAAATCCCGGCAGAGGGAAAACGAAGTAATTGGTAGCGTTCAAAAGTAGTGGGATGAGTTCGTCTGGGCAAGGAG
>WFSD01000020.1 GCA_015486235.1 Anaerolineae bacterium | reverse complement strand
TTAACTGTCGCAGGCCCCGGCCTGCGGAGGATTTCCGATATGTCCGTTGCGACGCCGGTCAGTATAATCCTCCTGGCGGGAGGAGAAAGCCGCCGGATGGGGCAGAACAAAGCCTTGCTGCCTTGGCGCGGTGTCCCCCTGATCCAGCACATCGTGGAGAGGCTGCGAGAGATAGGCAACGACCTCCTGATGGTGACCAACACGCCTCAGGAATACGCTTTCCTGGGACTTCCGATGGTGCCTGACGTGATTCCTTATGGCGGGTCGCTGGTGGGACTTTACTCCGGCCTGGAGGCAATACGTCATCCGTGGGGGCTTGCTGCCCCCTGCGATGCGCCTTTCGTAAACGTCGACCTCGTTCGCTACATGCTGTCCCTGCGGGAAGGTCACCAGGCGGTGGTTCCGGTGATCGGCGGCAGACACGAGCCGCTTCACGCCCTCTACCACAAAAGCTGTCTCCCGGCCATAAGGGGGCAGATCGATGCAGACCACAAGCGGGTCACCAGTTTCTATTCCGAAGTACGCATCCGGTTTCTGAGAGAGGAGGAGATAGATCGCTTCGACCCTGAGCACCTGTCCTTTCTCAACGCCAACACCCCCGAGGATTGGGAGAAAATCCTTGCCGTGGCGGGAGTGGGGGCATGAGCACGCCCGTCCGCTCTCAATACCTGGCGATGAAGAAGCGACTGCCAGATGCGATTCTCTTCTTCCGCCTGGGGGATTTCTACGAGACATTCGACGACGACGCCAAAATCGTCTCGGAGGTATGCGACATCGTCCTCACCTCCAGGCCGGTGGGGAAAGGGGAACGGGTACCCCTGGCGGGCGTCCCTTACCACAGCGCCGAAGGCTATATCGCCAAGCTGATCGCCGCTGGCTACAAAGTCGCCATTGCCGAGCAGCAGGGAAACGAGCCTGTGCGGGGACTGGTGCCCCGCTCCGTGGTACGGGTGGTCACACCCGGAACGCTGGTGGAGCCGTCCCTGGTTCCAGCGCGCCAGAACAACTACTTGGTGTCCGTGTGGCACGAGAAAGATGCTTCTGCTCTGAGCTACGTGGATATCACCACAGGTGACCTGGCTACGACCCAATTTCCTGACGACGAGGATGCCAGCCGTCTCCGGAGCGAGATAGCGCGGCTCCAGCCGGCGGAGGTCCTCTTCCCATCGAACAACGACGCCCCTCCCTCTTGGGCATTTTTGGAAGGAGCCCGGTTGTCCCCATATCCGTCCTGGCGCTTCGACGTAGAAGGCGCGACGAACATTCTGAAAGAGCATTTCGAGGTAGCCACCCTGGACGGCTTTGGCCTGGGCAGAATGCCTCTGGCGGTCAGGACGTCTGGAGCCCTCCTCCAGTACCTCCAGGAGACACAGCCCACAGCGCTGAAGCAACTGACGGAAATCCGCACCTACAGCATCGAATCCTTCGTGATCCTGGACGAGGCCACCCGCCGGAACCTGGAGATCACCATGCCGATCCGTGGCGATGGCCCGGAGGGATCGCTCCTGTGGGTTCTGGATTCCACCGTCACCCCCATGGGGGGCAGGATGCTCCGGCGCTGGCTTAGCCAACCTCTCCTGGACGCGTCCGCCATTGAGAGACGGCTGGATGCGGTGCAGGCGTGGGTGGAGCATCCCAGGGAACGAATGGAGATGACCACCATCCTGAAGAAGATCGGCGACCTGGAACGGTGGACCAGGCGGGCGGTGCAGGGCCTGGCCATGCCACGCGAGGTGGTGGGAATCCGGGAGGCCCTGAGCCGTCTGCCGGAGGTGCAACGTCTGACGGAGCAGGTCTTTGGTACCGGATCGTCGGAAGCCAAAAGCGTGGCGCCGGTGGAGGACCTCTTGCATTTGCTGGAGCAGGCTATCGCGGACGAGCCCCCGGCTACCCTGAACGCCGGCGGCGTGATCCGGTCTGGCTACTCCGAGGATCTGGATGGGATAATCCAGGCCGCCAGGGATGCAAAAGCATGGGTTGCCAACCTGGAGCAGCATGAACGGGAGCGCACCGGGATCAAGAACCTCCGGGTGGGGTACAACAAAGTCTTCGGATACTACATCGAGGTCACTAAAGCCAATATCCGCCTCGTGCCGGAGAACTACATCCGCAAGCAGACCCTGGTCAACGCCGAGCGGTACATCACGCCGGAACTGAAGGAGCGGGAGGCACTCATCCTGGGGGCGCAGGAGCGGATGCTAGAGCTGGAACAGCGGCTCTATCGGGAGGTGCTGGCGCGGGTAGCGGAGCATGCGCCGACGCTGCGAGGCGTGTCCGGGACCGTCGCCTATCTGGATGTGACAGCAGCCCTGGCCGATGTGGCAGTGCGCAATGTCTACGTCCGCCCGGAGATCGCCGATGACCAGGTGCTGGATATCAAGGGTGGGCGGCATCCGGTCGTCGAGCGGTGCCTGGACGAGCCTTTCGTCCCCAACGACCTCCTCCTGACGCCGGAGGAGTCCATCATGATCCTCACTGGCCCGAACATGAGCGGCAAATCCACTTTCCTGCGGCAGGCGGCCATCATCACCCTGATGGCCCAGATAGGGTCTTTCGTCCCTGCCGAGCGGGCGCATATCGGCCTGGTAGACCGGATTTTCACTCGCATAGGAGCTGCCGACGAGATTCACCGGGGGCAGTCGACTTTCATGGTGGAGATGGTGGAGCTTTCCAATATCCTGCACCACGCCACTCCCCGCAGTCTCCTCATCCTGGACGAGGTCGGACGGGGCACCAGCACCTACGACGGGCTTGCTATCGCCTGGGCTGCAGTGGAGTATATCCACAACCACCCGGACCTGAGGGCCCGCACGCTCTTCGCCACCCACTATCACGAGTTGATAGACCTGGCGGAACAGCTTCCCCACGTGGTGAACTACAACGTGGCAGTCGCTGAGGAGGGGGAGAACGTGGTCTTTCTCCACAAAGTCGTCCCGGGAGGGGCGGACAAGTCCTACGGAATCCACGTGGCGCGCCTGGCGGGCCTGCCCAGGCAGGTAATCGTACGCGCCCAGGAGATCCTCGACGGCCTGGAGAAGCGCTCTTACGAGCAAAAACGCCGGGTCCCATCCCGCCGCCCTGTGCAGCTTCCCCTTTTCACCCTTGAGCACCCGGTGCTGGAGGAAATCAAAGAAATAGACGTCAATTCCATGACCCCGCTGGATGCTCTGAACAAGCTTTACCAGATTCAGAAAAGGCTGAAAGAAGAATGAGCAGCGGTACGACTCTTGTGATCGGTCTCGATGGAGGCACCTGGGACGTGCTCCTCCCCCTGGCGGAGAATGGGACTATGTCCAACCTCGCCCATCTTCTGCAGGAAGGAGCGTGGGGAACCCTTCTTTCCACATTACCACCTTTCACAGCCACCGCCTGGACCGGATTTGCCACGGGCAAGAACCCCGGTAAGCACGGCGTTTTCTCCTTTCTGGAAGATGGTCAAGTGGTCACCGGAACATCTGTCAGAGAGCCGCGTTTCTGGGATTTGATGGGGGTTGCTGGGAGGCGTGTGGCGATAGTGAACGTGCCCCTGACCTACCCGCCTATGCCGGTGAACGGTATCATGATTACCGGGATGCTCACCCCACCCAAAGCTCGGGTATTCACCTATCCGCCATCTCTGAGTGACGAGCTCCGGGGGCATTATCGGGTAGACGTTTCTTTTATCGGCAGAAAGGACGCCCTGACCTCCGCCCACACGCCTGACCGAGAGGCTTTGCTTCAAGAGCTAATCGAAGTCGAGCGGATCCGGGGCGATGTAGCGTTGGAACTCATGGGACGGGAGCGGTGGGACCTCTTCATGGTGATTTTCACCGGCACCGACCGGCTCCAGCATTTCTTCTGGAACGATATCACCTCCGGTGGTGGAGCGCTCAGGATAATGCTCGAGCGCTTCTGGCGGGTGTTGGATGAACAGATCGGGCGGCTGATGGGGGCCGCCGGGCCACATGCATCCGTGTTTCTGGTCTCCGACCATGGGTTTGGGTCTGCGCCTGAGTACTGGGTTCACGTGAACCGGTTGCTGGAGGAAGCAGGACTGCTGCGGCTCAAGGGGTTGGAGAGAGGTTCGTGGGAAAACCCCGCTTTCTGGAAATGGCAGGCCCGCAGGGTGGGGTCGGTACGTCGATGGGCGAAGAAGCTCATGCCGTCGTCGGTGCAGGAGAAGCTGCGCCGCCGTGAAAAGATCGCCAGCCTGATCGATCCAGAACGGACAATGGCTGTGTTACAGCCGCTGTACACTTTCACTTGCGGAATTCGACTGGTCGGCGCCGGTGCGGAGGATCGTGAGGGGTCGCTAAGCCGTGTGCTACGTGTAGTCACGCAGTGGGAACACATGGGGAAGCCTCTGGTGGAGGAAGTCCACCGGCGTGAGAAGGTGTTCTCCGGCCCATATGCTTCCAAAGCCCCCGACCTGATCCTCGTGATGAGGCCTGAGTATTCCTGCGTGGAGTCCCTGGGCGGGGAGGCTGCGGTGGAGCCCTCGGTACCATTCCGATCCGGTGACCACCGGCGGGAAGGGATTTTCCTGGCTCATGGGCCGGATTTCGCTCCAGGGCGCTTTCGGGAATCGCTCCATATCGAGGATGCCGCTCCTTTGCTGATGTGGCTGGTGGGCCTACCAGTGCCGGAAGGGATGGACGGCATGGTGCCCGCTGGGATCCTGAAACGGGAAGCGCTGGTGAAGAGACCGGTGCGCATCGGCCCGATCGGGGAGGGTGAGTTAGCTCCGGCTATGCCCCATGGCCTAACAGCGGAGGAGGAATCGGCGCTGGAGGAACATCTGCGTGGCCTGGGATACCTGTAACCCTCCTGCGCGACCTACGACGCGCCATGGCACCGCTTGCTTTTTCCGCTGTCGCCCCGGAAGAGCAGAGGCCAATAGCCGTGAGCTGTTGATCGAAAGAGCCCTCGCTGGCAGCTTGTATTCGTCAGCGCAAAATGACGTACTGGCGTGCCGCATGTATCACTAATCTCCCTCGATAACCCTAACGGGTGATTGACAAACCACGATTTTCCGTTACACTGGGGAGCGAATAAGCTGAGAAAAGCGTGTCCAGCAAATCAAATAAGGAGGTTCCATACCAATGAAAAAAACTCTTGTCTTTGTGGTGACGCTGTTGGCCATCACGGCTATGACGGTTGGAGCGGCGGCTTCCTACCCGAATCCCGGGACCGGCAGCACCGATGTCCGTGTGATGAACACCAATACCAACGCGTCCGATCCTGCCGCCAACGTGGTGGCCCAGTACATCAACCAAAGCGGTGCCGTTGAGGCGACCAAGAACGCCAACGTTCCTTCCCTCGGCACCCACGACTTCCTGGCCAGCGATTCCGGCCTCGGAGATGGTTGGGTTGGCTCCATGGTCATCTCCTCCGACCGGGCCCTGGGTGCCGTCGCCAATGTCATGTGGAATAGCGGTGTGGGTGGCGATGGCTCTTCTGCAGGCACTTACACCGGGTTTTCCTCCGGGAGCACCCATGTGTACCTGCCGGCGCTCTACAAAGTCCCGACCCTCTCTTCCAAGATCTCCATCCAGAACACCGGCGATAGCACAGCGAACGTGCAGATCAATTTCCGGGACAGGCTGGGCAACGCATTTTCCGGTAATCCTGTTACTTTCACCATCCCGAAATATGCTCAGCACACCCTGGATCTGACCACTGTCGGGTTCCCGAACACTTCGTACCTGCCTGCTGGCTGGTGGGATGGTTCTGCTGAGATCACTTCTGATCAGCCGGTATCCGCAGTGGCGACGACCCTGTGGGATGGAAAGTCCAGTACTTACAACGGCCTTACCCAGGCGGACAGCAAGCTGTACATCCCCACCCACTACAGGGTCGAGAGTGGCTCCACGTGGTTGATCTACTCCGCATTGGTGCTTCAGAACACCACAGGTACTGCGGCAAACGTGACCGTGCACTACATTCCGAGGAATGCGGGCAGTAACAACCCCTTCGATTTGACCATTACCATTCCTGCTTATGCCGCCTACGGCATCAACACGAGGAATGGCGGTATGCTGGCCCATGACAACCCAACCGGATGGAGCAACATGCAGACCACCCTGGGGACCTGGTGGGACGGCACCGTGGTGGTGGATTCCAGCCAGCCGCTTGTTGGCATCGTGAACACCATCTGGCAGAATACCAGCACTGCCGGCACTTACAGCGCTGTTGGTCCGTCCGGTGGCGCCACGGCTCTCTACGTGCCTGAGCAGTACCGTGTCAAGAGCGGCAGCTCCTGGGTCAAGTACTCCGCCGCCATCGTTCAGAACATCGGCACCAGTTCTGCCAACGTGACATTGACTTACTACAACCCGGATGGGTCTCAGGCGTTACAGGTGACCGATACCATTGCTGCTGGCGCTGCCCTTGGTTACAACCTGCGCAACGGTGGTAGCAAGCCCGCCAGCACTTTCGATCCTCTGGGCACCAACTATCAGGGCGGTTTGCTGATCACATCCAGTCAGCCGCTCTCCGTGGTGGGCAACATGGTCTGGGTATCCCCGACAAGGGCCGGTACCTACAATGGTGTGCCTACACCCTGACGGACGACCGCCACAGATCAGATTCAACACCCCCGGTATCCCCCGGGGGTGTTTTCCTATTCCGGGTACGGCACCGTTCCTCGGATAAAGCAAAACGATGGCCTGGCAGCCGGCCATGCAAAATGCTCCCGCACCTGTCTGGGTTCCACCCCGCCTTCTTTCCCCCTTTGACTACTCGCAACCTGTCGGGGTACAATGACGTTACATGTTTGGGCCGAGGCGTGCGAGATGTACACACTTAAGCAGTGGTTGAACTCCCAGCCCCAGCCATTCCTGGAAGGGCTGGCAGAACTGTGGGGCATAGAAATACCAGCGGCATCCCACAGAAAGAGCGTAGACATCCTCGTCAAAGCCATGCCGAATCGGGAACAGGTTGCGTGCGCTTTGAACGGCTGCTCTCAGGCTGCCAGGGATGCCCTTGCCGAGATCATGGGAGGCGGCGGAATGGCGAGTCGCAGTGCATTCGTCTTCCGATACGGCAAAATCCGCCCTATGGGCCCAGGCGCTCTGATGCGGGAGAAACCGTGGCGCAGTCCCATGAACGTAACCGAGGAACTCTGGTTCCGAGGTTTTATAATCGAGGCAACGAAATTCGTTGAGGGGGAAGCAGCAGAAGTGTTCCTGGTACCCCACGAATTACGCCCGTGGCTCCCAATGGGCGAGCCGGCGGGGTTCTTCATGTCAGAGGCCGAACCGCCGGATAAAAATCTTGCATCCCCATGGACTCTAAGCGCGGATATGACACTGATGCTGGCTTTCGTGTATCTCAGGCGGATGCATTTGCGTTGGGATG
Organism: Anaerolineae bacterium; assembly: GCA_015486235.1. GTDB lineage: Bacteria > Chloroflexota > Anaerolineae > S016-19 > S016-19 > S016-19. The sequence goes on along the minus strand of WFSD01000020.1, from coordinate 1,758 downwards.
GCCGGTGGCGTAGCAGCAATAGGCTGGAGATGGCTTCCATGCTTGGAGCTGCAGATGCGGATGACGCGTCAGGCAGGTTTGGTTTCCTCTGGATGCTGGCCCAGGAACAGGGATTGGTGGTGGTGGATCCGGTCGGGATGGTACTGCTACATAAGGACAAATTGCTGAAATGGCTGGACCTTGCGGCAGCAAAGTCTCAAAAGGTTCTATGGCAGGCATGGCTCGGGAGCAAACGGTGGAATGACCTGTGCCAGGTGCCAGGATTAGATTGCACAGGCGGCAGCTGGGAGAACGATCCTGTGGGCACGAGGCGCAGGTTCCTCAGTGCCCTGGTTCGGTGGACACGTCCTGGAGCGTGGTACTCCATCGACCGCCTGGTGGCAGCTTTTGGCGAGCATGAGCCGGATTTTCAGCGCCCTAACGGTGACTACAGGTCGTGGAGCTTGCGCAGCCGCGCCACAGGCGAATTGCTGACCGGGCGTGAGCACTGGCGAGATGTGGAAGGAATGTTGATACATTTCTTCCTGATTGGTCCCATGTCCTGGCTGGGAGCGGTCGAGGCAGTGGAACGAGGCGATGACTGGGTCTTCCGGTGGACAGAACGGGGAGATGCGATCGTCTCTGGCGAAGAGCCGCTCGATTATCCCGGTGAAAGGGTAAAACTGGACAGTAAAGGCGGACTGTTGGTGCCGTGGGTATCCCCAAACAGGACAGTTTTTCGCGTTGCCAGGATAGCAGAGTGGACGTCTCGGAGCGGTGATGGCCTCCGGTTCCAAGTAACGATAGACAGTCTGACGCACGCTCGTGCACGCGGCGTCTCACTGGACATGGTTGTGTCATTTTTGCGAGATGCATCGGGGCGCGATGTAGCCAAGGATTGGCTGATTTCCGTCGCCAACGGCGGCGAGGCATCGGAGAACATGCATTAGACTTTATCGGGGACAATGGCTGTGGGGATGAGGCAGTGCTTTCTCCAAGGGGGAGGAGATTCTCCCTCACCACAGCAATGCTCTTGCCTCCGTGCCTGTATCCTGTATTTCCGATAAAGTCTGTTGAGAAGAGGTACGATTCATGCGGGACTGGGGGGATCATGGCGTTTCATGATGTCGGACTCGAGAATCTATTTCTGTTCGTGCCCCTTTTGATCTTGTTGCTCCTGGCGAACCTCGGAGAGGGTAACAAGATATGGAAAGTGATATCGTTCTTGTTGAACCTGCTTTTCTCCCTGGCGTGGGTATTTGCCGGACTGGGCATGGTGATGTACCAGCGGGTAGCGCGGGGCGGACATATCGCGCTCGGTGTCTCCTCGATGCATTTGAAGAATGCCGGCTGGGTGGCCCTGGCAATTGGGCTTCTGTCGCTCCTCGTATTTGTGCCGAGCGTGCGCCGGAAACTCAGGTGGCGTTCCCACGGCTTCGACCCATACGCACATCCCCCCCATGCAACAGCGCTTCTGATGGCTCTTTGGCTGTTCGGTATGGGGGCGGGTCAATGGGTGATGTTTTGGGGCGTGCAGGATATTCCAAAGGGCATTCCGCACCTGAGCCTGTGGGAAGTGGCCTCCCAAGGGGCGATCGAGGCATTGATGGCACTGATAGGCATCGGGTGGCTGGTGCGCCGGGGGTGGAAGGACGCCCTACGCAGGCTGGGTTTTGGCGGGATGAAAGCCTGGTACTGGGTGCTGGCTGCAGCAGCAATATCGGCCGTATACAGTCTGAACCTGGCGTACGGCGTTACCATGTATCTGGTCGATCCCCA
>WFSD01000019.1 GCA_015486235.1 Anaerolineae bacterium | reverse complement strand
GTTTCACAGAATGAAATCCCGGAGCCTGTGTCTGCCGCGGGTGACGGGTTTCTGGATAATTGATGGTTTGCACAGTAATCGGACACTCGATTTTGGTGGAGGTAAGAGCTATGCCGATCTACGAATACGTATGCCTGGATTGCAAACGACGTTTCTCGCTGTTTTTCCAGACTTTCAGTGCCGCTGAGGAAGCAACACCTGTGTGCCCTCGCTGTGGCAGCTCTAACGTGCGGAAGCTGGTATCCAGGGTCTCCGTGATGCAGTCGGAGGAGAGCCGTCTGGAGAATCTGGCGGATCCGAGCAATCTTGCCGGGTTGGATGAGAACGACCCGAAATCGTTGGCTCGATGGATGAAGAAAATGACCCAGGAGATGGGCGAGGACGCGGGCGACCTGGGGGACGATTTCCACGAGGCGTTGGATAGGCTGGAGGCCGGTCAGAGCCCCGAGGAAATCGAGAAAGAAATGCCGGAGCTGGCAGGCGGGGGAGAGGATGTCGGCGCTGGGGACATTGGGCTGGATTGACGTACAAATGGAGGGAATTCGTAAGCGGCGGGGGGTGCAACGTCGTTGCGCCCCTGCCCGACCGCCGAGCCGGACGTAGTTGCTATCTTCGAAACAACATCTCCGACACCACCTTTTCTATTTCATCTCGCAGCGAATCTGCAGGCTTCGTCCCATCCAGCACCCGCCACCGGGCCGGATCGGACTCCGCCAGCGCCAGATATCCATTTCTCACGCGCCGATGGAACTCTACGTCTGCCATGTCCAGGCGGTTGAGTTCCCCTTCACCCCGAATGTTCGCCTTCCTCTTGCGGCGCAACCCTTCCTCTACCGGCACATCCAGGTAAATCGTGAGGTCGGGCCAGAGGCCGCCTGTGGCGAACTCCGATATCCGTCGGAGCATGCCCAGATCCATGCCATGGCCATACCCCTGGTACGCCAGTGTGGAATCCGCGTAGCGGTCCGAGACGACCACACCACCTCTTTCCAGAAAAGGGCGGATGACCTCATCCACCAGTTGGGCGCGGGCCGCGGAGAAAAGAAAAACTTCCGTCCGGGGGCGCATCCCTGCATGCTGGACATCCAGTAGCACCTGCCGCACAGCATTGCCGATGGCTGTGCCCCCTGGCTCGCGCGTCGACAACACTGAAAACCCACGCTCCTTGAGCCATTCCACAAGGAATCGAACCTGGGTGCTTTTGCCACTGCCCTCCGGGCCCTCGAATGTGATGAAGAGTGGCATGATCACTCTCTGAAAATCCGGACTCGTCGGTGCGGCTCGCGCCCGTAGCTATGGGAAACCAGATGCGCCGCACGCGCCATCTCGTGCTGTTGCTTCCTGATGTATGCTGCCTGAGGCGATAAATCCACCGCAGGCTCGCCAGCCAGCACCTGCCGGATTGCTTTCTGGGTTTCTTCCATTGCCTGTGCCAGTCGCGTTTCCGAAGTCTCTGGGGTCAGATCGAATACATCTGCCAGACATTGCTTCATCTGGGTGATTGTGTTAGAGCGAAGCACGTAGACCGGTATGCTTCGTTCCTCCGCCTCGACTATGGGGCGGGTTTGTTTCCGGTAGTAGTTCTTCAATGTGACCACTATATCCGCAGCACCCAGATCATTCACCAGGGAAACAGGCAGGCTCATGTTTTGGGCCGCTTTGCGCAGTCGATTCTGGCCAATACCGTAGGGGTAGACCCGTACTGGTTTCGGGTGGTGGAGCTGCTCGCTACCTTCCCAGGCATTCTCTCTCTGGACGATGTGGTCCCTGGGTTCACGTTCCGCCTCAGCGAAACCCTGGCCTGCAAGCGCGCGTCGGCGAGGGGCGATCCGAGGCGGCATCGTCTTTTCAATGTGGATCCTGTCGTTTCCGTCCCGATATCGCCTTTCCGCCACCAGCGCTTGTCCTCGCAGGCGGGCGTCCACCGCCTCCGCCACGCTGTGGTGGACTATCAGGTGCTGGCGATCCTGCATTTCGACCAGCACGTCGAAGGTCGGAGGCGCTTTACGCTCCAACACCGTCTTCTGGGTGCCACGGCGCCGGGCCTCCTCGTCGCTCAGGGTGACGGTCTGAATTCCGCCTACCAGGTCGGAGAGGGTCGGGTTCAGCAGCAGGTTATCCAGGGTGTTGCCATGAGCAGTACCGATGAGCTGAACGCCCCGCTCAGCGATAGTCCTGGCTGCAACTGCCTCTTGTTCTCTCCCGATCTCGTCTATGATGATCACCTCGGGCATGTGGTTTTCCACTGCCTCGATCATCACCTCATGCTGGAGTTCAGGACTTGGAACCTGCATCCGCCGCGCCTTTCCAATGGCAGGATGGGGGATGTCGCCATCGCCTCCGATTTCGTTAGATGTGTCCACGATTACCACACGCTTCTTCTCGGCCAGGACACGTGCAGCCTCTCGGAGCAACGTGGTCTTCCCAACGCCGGGCCTGCCTAGCAGCAGGATGTTCTTCCCGGACTCCACGATATCTTGAATGATATTGATGGTGCCATATACCGCCCTCCCGACCCTGCATGTCAGGCCGACGATTTTGCCCTTCCGATTGCGTATTGCGGAGATGCGGTGAAGCGTCCTCTCGATTCCTGCCCGGTTGTCACTGGTGAACTGTCCGATCCGAGATGTCACGTAGTCCAGGTCTTTCCTGGTTACCTCCCGATCTTTGAGGACAACATCTCCGTCCAGATACCTGGCTTCTGGCTGTCGGCCCAGGTCCATCACGATCTCAAGCAAATCATCGCTCCTGTCTGCTTGCCTGACAGCATCCGCTATATCCTCAGGTAGGACGGAGAAAAGTGCTTCGAGTTCGTCTGTTATCTGTTGTTCTACCATATACCTTCACTTCACGCCCGCCTTCTGGCGGTGAATTTTCCCTGCTGGGACGCGTTCCTCCCGTTTGCCCTCTACCATGTGCATGTGAGATGGGCTTAGGCCTGCGATGACCCTTTCACTTCCCTCGACCGTCTGTGCAACCCGCTCAGGTACTGTCTGCCAGACGGCGATTTGCTTTACCGCTGAGATGAACTCCCCAACCGGCTCGAATCCAATGTCCTCTAAAGCCCTGCGCAGACAAGGCTGATAACTCCTTACAGAAACATATACCGGCTTGCTGCATGGTACACCCAGCACTTTGAGCCCTTGACGGAGGAACACGTCGCTCTCCTCAGGCGGTGGCTCACGCAATAGCACGTACAGCAAGCAGCCCTTTCGGCAGGGGGAAATTTGCATGGCTCCCAGAAGGGCACTTTTTTCGTTCCATGAGACTGCCTGCCCCCGCAGGCAATCCCATCCATAGGGTGCTTCTCCGGAGGTCGCCCCATCCGCCCACTGGACTATGGGTGGCGTGATGTCGACGTACAGTTTCCAGAGGTGCCAGTTGCTACACCCGTAAGTCATCTCCATAGGAGCGACTTCCCCTCGATCTATCGTCTTTCCTGGCTTGAGTTCCAGAATCGTCTCCCTGGCATAGAGTGAGAATCCGGCTTCTCTGAATAGATGTGCCTCTGGCCCCTCGGCCGGCGGCCTGGCATAGAGTCGTATTATCCCTTCTGACTGCATCTGTCGGGAGGCGTGTCCAAGAAGGGATATCCAGACGTCTTTGGCAGTCTCTCTGTCCAGACGCGGTGCCATGAACAGCAGATCAGCCTCGCCTCGATTGCCCCGATGACGCAACTGGGCGATACCGCGGCTGGAATTGTCCTCTTGCGAGTTTGCCACGAATGTGAGCGTACCGATTCCCATGCCGGAGAGAAGTGACAGCGTTGCTAACCCCATGGGTGAGAAAGCATGGGTTCTGGCAAAAAGAGGATCTTGTAAACCTCCCTGTTTGATTACGTGATACACCCAGGGCATATCCCTGAGTTTTAACGTCCGGACATCCGCCATGCCGTGCATCCCTCGCAGGTTCGAGCTGTATGGCTCGGGCTACGTCGTTGGCAATAGATCGTACCGATAGGGCATGAAGCCCCATTTCTTCTACAGCTTATTTTAGCACGCTGGAATGGGCGATGCAAGGGGACTTTTCTTTGGGGAAAACGAAGCAATTCCTCTCGAGCTCTTGGGGTTGTTCCCTCATCCTCGCCCCGATAGGATGTTGGGAGAATGCACTTCAGTGACATAATTTTCCTGTGTCTGCGATTTGCGCTGTTGTACGTTGACAGCTTCTTTGATGATAAGGTATACTATCCTCAAAACTCCCAATGGTGGGGGGTGACTCTTGGGCTATCAAGGCCCTTTTGTTTTGTCCGAAGCAGTCCTGCGAAGGACTGGAAATCTTAGCTAGGAGGTCACACGATGAAAGACCCGCAGAACCGCCATGTCTTGTATGAATACAGATATGAGCTACGCCCTGTGGAAAGGGGATATGCCAACAGGATCCTCTACGTGAATCTCTCGGATGGAACTTTCAAAGAAAAGCCCGTAACCCAGGAGATAAAAGATACTTTCACTGGCGGGCGTGGTTTTGGCCTCTGGCTCCTATGGCAGGCCACTAAGCCCGACACCAAATGGGATGATCCTGAAAACGAGTTCATCATTGCCAACGGGCCTCTGTGTGGTACCCTTTCTTACCCCGGTACCGGCAAGAGCACAGTTGTTACCATCTCTCCTGCCACGAACCTGGCGTTTGACAGCAACGGCGGCGGCATGTTTGGCCCGCTCCTGAAATCCGCAGGCTGGGACGCTATCGAAATCCAGGGGAAAGCCGATCGGGATGTGATTGTCGTGGTCGATGGCAAGAGCGGTCGCGTTACTGTGGAAGAATATCCCCTGGAAGATGTGGATTCCTACGAAGCCGCCCACAAGCTCACCGATATGCTCGCCAGCACGCCCAGAGAAAGGCAGACAGTCTCTGTGGCCACCACTGGTCGGGCTGCGGATCATTCGTATATTGCGGGGATAAACCTCTCCTGGTACGACTTGCGCCGGAAGGAAGTGCGGTACAAACAGGCGGCACGGGGCGGCACGGGGCGTGTCTTCCGGGATAAAGGCTTGAAAGCCATCGTCGTGACAGCTCCAAAATATGGAATCAAGACCAACAATCCTGCGAGACCTGAACTCATTCGGAAGGCCAGCGCCAGGATCAACAAGGAGATATCCGAACTGGACGACAAAGAGAACCAGATGCGGAAAGTAGGTACTGCCAACCTGGTGACCGTCATGAACGACTACGACCTGCTGCCGACTCACAACTACCGCTATGGCTCCCATCCAGAGGCCTATAAAATCAACACCGCCGTGTGGAAGAAGCTCTTCACCCAGGGGATGGTGGATGGCTGCCATTACGGTTGCACACTCTCCTGCTCACATGCGGTGGATGGATACCAGCTTCGCACCGGCCCTTACAAGGGGAAGGTCGTGGTGGTAGACGGGCCAGAATATGAGACTGCGGCAGGATTCAGCTCCAACATCGGCAATTTCAACCCATACGAGGTGCTGGAGTTGAATTTCTACGCCGACACCTACGGCGTGGACACTATTTCTTTTGCCACTACGATGGCTTTTGTCATCGAGTGCTTTGAGGAAGGCATCATAGACGAGAAGGTAACCGGCGGGCTAAAGCTCACCTGGGGCAACACCAGTGCGGTGATCGAGGTGCTCCACCAGCTTGCCCGCGGCGAGGGCTTCGGCGCAGAGGTGGGGAAAGGCTCCCGCCATCTGAAGAAACTCTTTGCGGAGAAGTACGGCGCTGATCCCGGGTTTCTCAACGATATCGCTATGGAAGTGAAAGGGCTGGAATTCTCCGAATACGTCACCAAGGAATCGCTGGCGCAGCAGGGTGGCTACGGCATGGCGAACAAAGGCCCGCAGCACGACGAGGCATGGCTTATCTTCATGGATATGGTAAACAAGCAGATACCGACCTTCGAGGACAAAGCAGAGGCGCTTCACTATTTCCCCATGTGGCGGACGTGGTTCAGCCTCCACGGAATGTGCAAACTCCCGTGGAATGATATCGAACCTGCAGACAACGCCATGACCGACGAGCCTGCCAAAGTCCCAGAGCATGTGGAGAACTACACATGGCTCTACGAGGGAATGACCGGCAAGAAAGTTACTGGTGCCGACCTGGTACTGCAATCGGAGAGAGTTTACAATTTCCAGCGCGTGTTCAACCTGCGCCGCGGTTCCGGTACCAGGAAAGATGACTACATCCCATACCGTGCTGCTGGCCCTGTTACCGTGGATGAGTATGAATCCCGCTCCGAGCGGTACGACAGGCAGCTCAAGGAAGAAGTCGGCATTGATCCCGCCGGCATGAGCACCGAGGAGAAAGTAGTGGTACTCCGCAAATACCGCGAGCAACGGTATGAAAGCCTGATGGATGCGGTCTACGAACGCCGCGGCTGGACCAAGAACGGCGTTCCTAAGCTGGAGACACTAAAGCGGCTTGGCATAGATTTCCCGGACGTGGTGGAACTGGTCAGAGCCCAGTTGGAGAAAGACGGCGATATATAGTTGGACTTCTGACAAGACAGTCCATTTTCAACCAAGGATCGAGGATAGCAGAGCAGCGTGATGCCAGGCCTGCTGAGCAAGCCAGTAAGGCCAGCTGGCTCAGTCCGACATCACGCCTGCTCTGAGCGCTACGTCACTCTTCCAAGGAGCGGATCACAGCGACTACTTTGCCGCTTATCTTGACGACTCGTCCTGGTTTGATCAGTGAGTGGTAAGTAGGATTTGCTGGGCGCAGTTCTATCTCTTGCCCACCGCTCCTTGGATAGAAATATTTCAAGGTGGTGGATTCTTCGTCCTCCAGCCATACTGCCACCATGTCCCCGGACTCAGCGCTGGCCTGCTGTCGAACGATCACGTAATCCCCGTCGCCCACGAGGGCATCTATCATAGAATCCCCTTTTACCCTGAGGGCGAACAGGTTGTCCGTCCTGCCTATGAAATCCAGAGGCACGGTGACCACTTCGTCGGAGAAAGGATTCTCGTCTACCATACCGCTTCCTGGGGCTGGTATTGGTGCACCTGCGTGGATGTACCCCATGAGCGGGATTCTTACCACGCTCGCTTCCTCCGGAATGGAATCCTCCTCCACTCTGCCGGAAAGTCTGGCGTGGGCCAGGGTTCGAATCCCCTTCATGGAGAGTTTGAGGTTCCTGGCTCCGTCGCCTACTCTTTCCAGGTATCCGGCATTTATCAGCTTGTCGACCTGGTAGGACGTGGCGCCAGGCGAATGGAGTTCCACTGCCTCTTCTATCTCTCGCATTGTTGGAGGACGCCGATAGGTGCGGGTGTAATCATGAATCGCCTTGAGGATTTCCAGCCTGCGCTTGGTCAGATCCTTTGCCATTTGAATCCCTCCCGGTGTGCTTCTTTCGAAAAGCCGTACGAAGCGCTTAACAGCGTTTGGAAACGGCTTCTCCGGCACGCTTATCCAATTGCAACAGACGACGATGGTAGAACAAAAGTTCTGGTAACAAGTTTAACAGTGCTGTGAGAAATTGTCAAGTCGTGGATCTGGCCGGGAAAACGAAGTAATTCCTGGAGGCCCTACGGGCCGCCAGGAATCAACCTGCCTTTCGGGAGGTTCTCGTCAAACCCTGGCAAGCCACAGCACAAACCCTGTATCGAGTGTGAGGGCCTCCAGGGGCGTTTTCGGGCCTTGATTTGCTTCGAAATCCACTGGCCTTTGGACATGAGTTTGGACACGCCATGCCTTACGGCCCTTTCTCACGAGAACACACCTTCACGTCATTCTGAGCCGATGCATGGGCTCAGCAGCGCTGAACCCGATGCCGAGGAAGAATCTTGCAACGCCTTGGACAGTCCAAAAGTGTTTGAAAAGAGAGACGTTCAAGATTCTTCGTCGCTGGCACTCCTACTAGGAACGAATTGCGTGCAGATGGGTCCTTAACAAAGGTGTTGTTGTCTATGCTCCACTGGATTTGTTGGTAGTGCTCGAAAGCAGTGTGATGAAC
>WFSD01000018.1 GCA_015486235.1 Anaerolineae bacterium | reverse complement strand
CACCGAAGGGGATCCAGTTCACTGCCAGGTGATACGGCTTCTCGGCCAGGGCTTTCCCTTTCAAAAAGCTCGCGATGGCTATCCACCAGGAGATGAACCAGGAGATGGCAACTCCGCCGATGACCAGCGAATGGCTGAGCTTTTTGTCAGGATTCGCCCAGAGCACTACCAGAGCGAAAGCCAGTAGCGGAAAAATTGGTACCAGCCAGGCTAATTGGAACATAGATGACCTCGTTCTCCTAGGATTTCGGCGAGAGGGCTCATCCTTTCAGCAGATTGAGTTCCTCCACATTGACCGTATCGCGAGAGCGGTAAATGGCGATGATGATTGCCAGACCTACCGCAGCTTCTGCAGCAGCCACCGTTAGGACGAAAATGGCAAAAACCTCTCCTGTGGGCACTTCCGGCTTGACGTATCTCCAGAATGCCACCAGGTTCAGGTTCACGGCGTTCAGCATCAACTCGATGCCCATCAGGATGGCGATGGCGTTTTTCCGAGCCATGGCCCCGTAGAACCCAATGCTGAAGAGAGCTGCAGCTACCAGCAAATACCAGTACAAAGGAATCATTCTTGCCTCCTCACTCGCGCTCGCGGGCGATGATGATGGCGCCCACCAGCGCGACCAAGAGCAATACGGAAGCCACTTCGAAAGGAAGCACGTACTTTCCGACAAAACTGGAGCCGATCTGCGAGATCGTGTCGGAAGGTACCTGAGCCGAGGTGACAGGCCACGCGACTTTGCGAAGGGCAATGGCGAGGACCAGGAAAATCAACCCCGATACGACCGCCGCTATTCCCCATTGAGAGTTCTGGCCTGCCAGCCCCTCGGACCCATACCCGCGGCTCAACATGATGGCGAAGATGATCAGTATGGAAATTGCCCCAACGTATACCATGATCTGGGCCGCTGCCAGGAACTCGGCCTCCAAAAGTACGTACAGTCCTGCGATTCCGAAGAACGTTCCGACCAGGAACAGGGCAGCGTGGAAGACGCTCTTCGCCAGCACCACTCCAAGGGCGCAAATCAGCGTGAACAGACTGATCGAAACGAAAGTAAGTGTCAAAAAGAACATTCTCGCCCCCTTCTTCAGGCCAAGGCCATGCGTTTGTCCCGTTCTCCGGCCCTGCGGGCGTCCTTCCCGAGGAGTTCCAGTGCCACCCACAGGGTAATCAGATTCCCGGGAAGAAGGATCAGCACGCGGATCCAATAGCTATCGGTCGCCCACACGGCGAATCCGGTTAGCAGAACCAGGAATATCCCAGCAGGCACCAGTACTTTCCAGGCAAAGGAGAGCATGTGGTCGATGCGGAACCTGGGGAGAGTGCCGCGGATCCACATCCACACAGCGACCATGATGAAATCCTTGATCAGGAAGTAGAAAGTGCCCAGGATAGGCACCTGTTCGGCGAAAGGCCCGCGCCATCCACCCAGGAAGAGGGTCGTGGCGACGCCGCCCAGCACAAACAGGTTGATGTACTCCGCCAGGTAGAACATGGCAAACGCCATGCCGCTGTATTCGATGTGATAGCCCGCTATCAACTCCGATTCCGCCTCCAGCAGATCGAAAGGCGTCCGGGCCAGTTCGGCATTGGCGCTCAGGAAGTAGATCAGAAAAACCGTCGGCATCAGGATGAGGAACATCAACGGCTTTTGCGCCAGGACGATCTGCTGCATGGACATGGAGCCGGTCAGGATCACCACCGCCAGGACGGAGAGCACCATTGGGACTTCGTAGCTGATCAACTGGGCTACGGCACGGAAAGAGCCAAGGAGTGCGTACTTGTTGTTGGAAGACCAGCCGGCTATCAGCACAGCGATCTCGGTGACGGACCCGAAAGCCATCAACAGGAAAATACCGACGTTCAGGTCGGCCCCTATAAGATGCAGTCCCACGGGCAGAAACCCCAGTGAGATTATGGGGCCAAATACCACCAGGACAGGTGCAAGCCTGTATGCAGGTTTGTCCACATACTCAGGGACGATAATTTCTTTCGTCAAGAGCTTTAGCGCATCCGCTACTGGCTGAACGAGACCGTAAGGCCCAACCCGGTTCGGCCCCAGCCTGTCCTGCAGGCGGGCCACCAGCTTACGCTCTAGCCAGATGAAGATGAGCACAAAAAGAGTGGCCAGCGCCAGATAACTGACGACGATCAAAAGGTCGTCAATTATGGTGACCAGCCATCCCGGCAGGAAGCCACTTATCCAATGCTCCCACGCCTGTGCAACGTTGTAGATCAAGTCGCCAACGAAACTCATTTCCGCAATTGCCTCCTCAACCGTACCATTCGATTACCACCATTCCAGCGCTTTCTTGACCCAGGCATATACCAGCCCCAACAGCAGGATAAGGATGAAGATTGCGGCATCTACCAATGCCATGAGGCCCAGTTTGTGGTAGGCTACTGCCCACGGGAGCAGGAAAATCGATTCTACGTCGAAAACCACGAATACGAGAGCGTAGAGGTAATACTGAGCGCGGAACCTTACCCACGTATCTCCGATGGTTTCGAGTCCGCACTCATAGGGACTGCCCTTAACCTTGCCGGGCTTCCTGGGGCCTAGCAGAATGCCGAGAATGATGGTCAAAGGGCCAAAAAGAAGAGCAACTAGCGCCAGGATTCCCACAAAGACATATTGATGTAACAAGGTTCCCCTCCTTGTAGAAATAAATGCTCTTTTATTGCTTTGTCCGTATCTTGCAAAAAGCGGGGGCGAACCTTTATGGTCGCCCGCCCAGGCAGGTACAGAACCTGCATCCCTCCCAGCATGTCGAAAAGATGCTTTTGGTTATTATTCGACCGAGTAACACCTATTTTAAAGCTACTCCAGATTCGATTGCAACTTTTGGAACAAAGGCCTGTTTGGTGCCATTGGACCATGCCAGGGACCGGATTTCACTCGCCGAAGAATGGGTGCTCCCCCAGGTAGAACTGGTGTGACGGGTAGCTGTCGGCGAAAACATCATCGCAATCCGTGGCACCGATGATCGCGGATGCCTGCTCCACCAAATCTGTGTTGCCCAGAAGGGTGAGGCAGTCGCCCCGGTGGAGCACAGTATCACCATGGGGGATGAACATTTCCCCCTCATGGCGGATCGACAGGACCAACACATCACCCGGCAGCTGGACTTTTCTCAAGGTCTTGCCGATGAACTTCGGCGTCAGCAGTCTCACTTCCACAACCGCCTTGTCCTGTCGGGCCTGAGCGAGGATATGATAGGTATCCGGTGTGTGGATCAGCATGTCCAGCACTGCAGAACCGTTTATCAGGGGGTTCACGGCCATCACGCCGAGTTCCTCGAATCTGCTCAGGTTCCCCGGGTCATGGACCCACGCCAGTATCCGATCGACCCCTAAGGTGGTTTTCAGGAACTTCACCACTTTCAGGTTCAAGTTGTCGTCTTCCGTGGCTACTACGACTGCCCTGGACTGCTCAACATTGGCCTTTTCCCATGCTTCCTCGTCCAGCAGGTTACAGTGAACGGTGTTGAATCCTTTCGAGCGGAGCTTCTCTACCCTCACAGGGCTTCGCTGGAGCAATGTCGTCGGCACGCTCCGGAAGGATAGCCTGCGTGCCAGCAATATTGCCACCCTGTCGCCGCCGGCGATCAGAACCGGATGCATTTCCTCCGGTTCGGCAGTCCGTTCCAGGGCGGTGCTGAACAGCGCCGGGGAAATGGTGCAGGTGACGATGGCTATCAGGATTATCGCCGAGTTGGTGGTGGTATTTATCACGCCGAGCCTGAGCCCAATGGCCGCAGCGGCGATGATCAAGGTCAGCCTGGATGAAAGTAAGAGGCCCCCGCTGACGGCTTTCCGCCACGAGAATCCTGGCACCAGGATCAGGGATGGGATTAGTTTCACCAGGTAGGCCGCTACCAGCAAACCCAGGAACAAGTAGATCGCCTCGCGGTCCGAGACCAGAGCGGCAAGGTCGAAGCCGGTGCCGACGGTGATGAAGAAAACTGGAATGAAGAAGCCAAATCCGATAGCCTCCAGTTTGCGATATAGATCCTCTGAGCGGTGGGCATAGAGGAGTGTAACCACCGCTCCGGCCAGGAACGCTCCCAGGATCACCTCGGCCCCTAATTTCTCGGAGAGGGCCACGAATACCAGCATCAGCGCCAGCGCCCCCCTGACCCGTATCTGTGCTGTGGAATCTGCAAGCTCCGACACGGCCCGCTGCAGGGGCTCCCAGCGGGTGATGACCGTGCCAGAGCGATAGAAAGCGAAAAATGCGAGGAAAAGGATAGAGACCAAGAGAACGTCCGTTGTGAGGCCGGAGGCCAGGACCGTCGCCTCGATAGTGATGAGAAACATGGTGGCAAAGTCGGCCACCAGGGCGGAGAGAAGCAGGGTCTGCCCGTACACTCCCACAGAGAGGTTCTTTTCTTTCAGGACTGGCACCACCACGCCCAGGGAAGTTGTGGAAAGGATGAGCGCCATGGTTGTCCAGCGACTCACCAAGCCGACATATGCCATTCCCAGGGTTATCAGCGCCGCGAGCAGGAGGGTGCCTGCGAAGAGGAGCAAGGAGAGTGCTACAGGGTTCTCTTTCCATCCTCTCCTGCCGCCGCCCCCAAAGCTCATCATGCTGAAGTCTATTTCCATACCAGCCAGGAACATGAGGAATGAGAATCCAAACGCCGACATGACGTTCAGAGCCGGGTCGTTGTGGATCAGGTTGAGGCCGCTCTTCCCGAAAGCAATGCCTGCCAGGATCTCCCCGACTATGATAGGGACCCGCAGCCATTTGAACCTGTTGAGGGTGAGGGGCACGAGCACTGCCAGGGTGATCACCCATAGAAGCGAGACAAAAGATGTGGGTTCGTGCATGGTTTGCTCTCAACCTTTGGCACATGTTCCGTGGACGGCCTGCCCGCCTGGCACCTGGTTCGGCGGGCGGCACCTGCCCTGGTCGGGCCAGACGGCCCGACCTACAGCTCGCACAGGGCCACGGCCACCGCGACGGCATATTTGTGAGTGTGGGAGAGGCTCAGACTCCACGATTCCACACCTAGTGTCTCCGCCCTTTTGGCAGCGGCCCCATGCAGTATCACTTCCGGGTGTCCGTTCTCGGCCCGCAACACCTCGATATTCTGCCAGGAAATTCCTGCCTCGTGGACTGGCCCTGTGCTCAATGCTTTGTACACAGCTTCTTTTGCAGCCCAGCGCACTGCCAGCGACTGGACGTGCCCATGGCAGTATTCCAGCTCCCCCCCCGTGTATACCCGTGAGAGGAACCGTTTCCCCCAGCGATCCACCACGTCGTGAATCCGGGGTATTTCTATCAAATCCACGCCCGTAATGATTCTCATCATATTCCCACTGACCGCAGAGCTCGCCGAGAGTCTGAAAAGCCGTCAGCAGTCAGCCGGTAGCCGGTAGCGGCTCTTGACCCTGCAGCGATTTCCATAAACGCTGACGGCTGTCGGCTCGTAGTTCACGGGCCCGCAATCGCCAGCGCGTATGCTTCGGTGCTCAGGTACTTTCGGGCAACCCGGAGCACATCGTCTGGGGTCACAGCCCGCACCCGCTCGCCCAGGCGCTGCAGGTAGTCCCATCCCAAGTCGTACCACGCCATGTCCAGCAGAGAGCGAGCCATAGCAGCGTTGGTCTCCAGGCGCAGGGGCATCGATCCCACGATGAACGCCTGGGAATCGGTGAGCTCTTCGTCCGGTACCGGCTCCGTCCGCAGCCGCTCGATCTCCTCCAGGATGCTTGCAACTGCCAGGTCAACGTTGGCCGGGTTCACCCCGGCGATGGCGATCCACGGGCTGGGAGCGGAGTTCGCCTCGAGGGAGCTATAGACGTAGTACGCCAGCCCTTGCTGTTCCCGAACACGCTCGCCCAGGCGGCCCATCATACCGAAACGCCCCAGGACAGTGTTCGCCACCGCCGCGGGGAAATAATCAGGATGTTTGCGATCTAGTGCCACCCGCCCCAGCACCAGGTCCGCCTGCATCTTGTCTGGAAGCGCCACATGTTCCCGCAGCGCTTTGTCCAATGGAGGCACGCTTAAATCGGGTTCGGGACACGGTTCGGTATGGCCGCGCCAGTCGCCGAAAGCCCGTTCCAGCCGGCCGAACATCTCATCGGCCATCACATCCCCGACCACGACCACCACTCCGCTTTCAGGTCTGTAACAGCGATCGTGAAAATCCCGCACCTGATCCAGGCTCAACTCTTCGATGGCCTCGCGGTAGCCATCGGCAGGCCAGCTATAGGGATGGGTCTCCGGATACGCCAGCCGGTCGAAAGTCATATCGGCAACACTCTGGGTATCCATGTCCCGTTCCTGGAGGGCGGTGAGGATCTGGCCTTTCAGCAGGACGAACTGGTCCTCTGGGAATGTGGGCTGGCGAAGGGAAAGGCTCAAGATTTCCAACACGGTGTCCACGTCTTCCACCAGCGACTTTGCCGCAAAACTGACGGAGTGCCTGCCGCTGCCGAAAGATACCGAGGCGCCTAGGCTCTCCACACGTTCGTTGATCTCTTCGAAAGTGTAGCGGACGTTTCCACGTTGGAGCATCTGGGCGGTGAGGGCAGCCAGCCCCGCTGTCTCTCTCGTCTCGAGGACGCTGCCGCCGGGGATGAGGCCATTGATCACCCACGTAGGCAGGCTGTGGTTCTCATACACCACCGCCAGCATTCCGTTGCTCAACCTCCGTCGCACTATGTTCTCCGGGCCTGGGATCGAGTGAGATTTCATTGTACACCTCCCCGAGGCAGATACCAGCCGACGGTCCTGTTTTTCCTAACCAGGTACTTCCGCGCCGCCTGCTGTACATCCTCCGCCGAAACCCGCTCCAGACTTTCCAGGAAGCCGGCGAGCCATTCCTGATCCGCCACCATCTCCGAGAAGCCCGCCCAAAGGGCCTGGTTGGTGACGCTCTCGCTGGCGTAAACGAACTGAGCCCGGGATTGCTTGATTGCTTTCCGCAGCTCGTCGTCGCCCACTGGCTCTTCCTGCAGTCGGGAGATTTCCTTGTCCAGAGCCTGCTCCACGTCGCCCAGGGCGACGCCCTGCCGTGCTGTGATCGAGATGGAAGCGAGATAGGGGTCGATGGTGGCGGCGACGGTGCTGTTCACTCCTGCGGCAAGCCCTGTTGCCACCAGCGCTCTGTAAAGCCTGGCGCTTCGGCTGAATCCGGAACCGCCGAAAGGCGGCAGCCCTTTCGCCCCGCCCAGGATTGCGTCCAGGATGACCATGGGGAAGAAATCCTCGTGGATTGCCTCTGGCGCGTGGTACAGGGCGAAAAGATAGGCGGTGTCCTCGGCGCCTTCCACCGTCACATGTCGCTCGCCCCGCTGTGGTGGCTCCTTCAGATGGAGCGGCGGTGCCTTTTCGCCTGGTGGGATATGCCCGAAAGCATCCTCGATCTGTTTCAGTAGTTCGTCGGCATCGAAATCCCCCACTACGGAGACTATGGCGTTGTTCGGCACGTAGAATTTTCTGTAGTGCTGATACAGATCGTCGCGGGTCATGGTGACCAGGTCGTCCTGGTAGCCAATGGTCATCTGGCGGTAAGGATGTATCCGGAATGCCGCCGCGACGGTCTCCTCGTAAAGCTGGTATTCCGGTTCGTTCTCGTTTCCTTCTTTCTCGGAGAGGATGACCGTCCGTTCCAGCTCTGTCTCCTGAGGATCGAAAAGGGTATTGGTCATCCTGTCCGATTCGATCTCCAGCGCCAGGTGTAGGT
>WFSD01000017.1 GCA_015486235.1 Anaerolineae bacterium | reverse complement strand
CTTGTTGATTTTGCCCAGGTAGATTCCGGCGAGGGTGGGGCCATCCAGCACCAGTCCGGACACACCGGGCACATTGAAGATCGGCACGACGGCTCCTGTTGAGGAGGCAATTGCGGAAATGAGTTTCGTTGGCGACTTGATCTACAACGTTGCGCAGGCGTGGGAGCATTGGATAAGTGGCTTCCTGCCAGGATGGCTGGTCACCATAATCGACGATCTTCTGATTGTAATCGGTTACCTGGTGCTGGTCATTCTTTTTGTACTCATCTTCATCTGGCTGGAGCGTAAGCTGGTGGCCCGCCTGCAGGACAGGCTGGGGCCGAACCGGGTTGGGCCTTACGGCCTCATTCAGCCCATTGCGGACACGCTGAAGCTCCTGACGAAAGAGGTCATCGTTCCGGAAGGTGTGGACGGAGTGGTATACAGGCTGGCCCCCGTCATCGTGATTTTCGGCCCGCTGGTTGCCCTGGGCCTGCTTCCCCTGGGGCTGCACCTGGTAGGGGCCGACCTGAACGTCGGTATTTTCCTGTTGATGGCTTTCGGGTCCGTCACCGAGATCGCGGTGCTGATGGGCGGCTGGTCTTCCAACAACAAGTACGCACTCCTGGGTTCTTTCCGTGCCGTGGCCCAGCTGGTCAGCTACGAAGTTCCGATGGTTCTTTCCGTCCTGGCGGTGGTGATCCTGAGCGGCTCCATGTCCATGCAGCAGATCGTCCTGGTGCAAAAGCCGTTGATGTTCCTCATCCTGATGCCGACGGTTTTCTTGATCTACTTCCTGAGCGCCAATGCCGAACTGGCCCGGACCCCTTTCGACCTGCTGGAGGCGGAATCGGAGTTGATAGCGGGCTATCACATCGAATACAGCGGCATGGCGTTCGCCATGTTCTACCTGGCGGAGTACATCAACCTGTTCGTGCTGGGCGGCGTCGCTACGACCCTCTTCCTGGGCGGCTGGCGTGGGCCTTTCGCCGAGCAGGTGCCTATCCTCGGGACCTTCTACTTTCTCATCAAAGACTTCATCATGGTCGCCATGTGGATGTGGATCCGTGGCACTTTCCCCAGGTTCCGGATAGACCACATGCTCTCCTTTGCCTGGAAAGTGCTGGTGCCCGCGGGGATATTCCTGGTTCTCCTAACCGGTTTCGCCGTGTGGGTGACAGGCAGCTATTGGGTCCGCGTGCTGATCCTTCTTCCTGGAAATCTGATCACCCTATGGGTGGCGCTGGAACTCCTTGGAAGGGATGCTCGCAGGGCCGGAGAACGGGATAAACGCATGGCATTAGCCTGAAGAAGGGGGCGAGAATGTTCTTCTTAACGCTTGCTTTCGTTTCGTTCAGTCTGTTCACGCTGATTTGCGCCTTGGGGGTGGTGGCAGCGAGGAACGTCTTCCATGCAGCCTTGTTCCTGGTCGGGGCATTCTTCGGCGTTGCGGGGCTTTATGTGCTACTTGAGGCTGAATTCCTGGCCGCAGCGCAGATCATGGTGTACGTTGGCGCTATCTCCATACTGATCATTTTCGCCATCATGCTCAGCCGGGGATACGGGGCTGAGGGCAAAGCGGGTCAGAACTCTCAATGGGGAATAGCGGCGGTCGTATCGGGGTTGATTTTCCTGGTCCTCGCCATTGCCCTTCGCAAAGTCGCGTGGCCTGTCACTTCGGCTCAGGTGCCTGGCGACACGATCTCGCAAATCGGCTCCAGTTTTGTCGGAAAGTACATGCTTCCTTTCGAGGTGGCTTCCGTACTGCTCTTGGTCGCACTGGTGGGCGCCATCATCATCGCCCGCGAGCGCGAGTGAGGAGGTATGAATGATTCCTTTGTACTGGTATTTGCTGGTAGCTGCAGCTCTTTTCAGCATCGGGTTCTACGGGGCCATGGCTCGGAAAAATGCCATCGCCATCCTGATGGGCATCGAGTTGATGCTGAATGCCGTGAACCTGAACCTGGTGGCATTCTGGAGATATGTCAAGCCGGAAGTGCCCACGGGACAGGCTTTCGCTATCTTCGTTCTAACGGTGGCTGCTGCAGAGGCTGCGGTAGGTCTGGCAATCATCATCGCCATTTACCGCTCTCGCGATACGGTCAATGTGGAGGAACTCAATCTGCTGAAAGGATGAGCCCTCTCACCGAAATCCTAGGAGAACGAGGTCATCTATGTTCCAATTAGCCTGGCTGGTACCAATTTTTCCGCTACTGGCTTTTGCTCTGGTAGTGCTCTGGGCGAACCCTGACAAAAAGCTCAGCCATTCGCTGGTCATCGGCGGAGTTGCCATCTCCTGGTTCATCTCCTGGTGGATAGCCATCGCGAGCTTTTTGAAAGGGAAAGCCCTGGCCGAGAAGCCGTATCACCTGGCAGTGAACTGGATCCCCTTCGGTG
>WFSD01000016.1 GCA_015486235.1 Anaerolineae bacterium | reverse complement strand
GTGGCACATGGTGTATAATTGTGATGAACATATTTCGAGGAGGTGGACGGATGGCAGAAAAACCTCGTGTTGGATTTATCGGTCTGGGGATCATGGGCAGCCCGATGGCAATGAACATTTTGAAAGCAGGTTACCCCCTGACAGTATGGAACAGGACCGCATCCAAAGGGGAACCGTTACGGAAAGCGGGGGCTTCGTGGGCCGAATCGCCTGCAGAGGTAGCCCGGAACTCGGACGTGGTTATCACTATCGTCAGCGACACACCCGACGTGGAAGAAGTCATCCTGGGACCTCGGGGCGTGATCCACGGAGCACACTCCGGCATGGTGGCGATAGACATGAGCACAATTTCGCCACACGCCACCCGCAGGATAGCTGAGAAACTTGCAGAAGCCAACGTCGAGATGCTGGACGCGCCAGTCAGCGGCGGTGATGTCGGTGCGCAGCAAGGGACGCTTTCCATCATGGTTGGCGGCAAAGAGGAGGTATTCCAGCATTGTCTCCCGATATTGCAAGCTATGGGAAAGCGGATAACCCTCGTTGGTCCCAATGGCGCAGGCCAGTTCACAAAGTTGGTGAACCAGATAATCGTGGTGGGGAACACGCTGGCAATGTCGGAAGGACTGGTCTTTGCCGCCAAAGCAGGGCTCGACCTCGAAAAAGTGCTCGAGGCGGTCAGCGCCGGAGCAGCCGGATCGTGGATGCTGAGCAATCGCGGCCCACAGATAATCCACGGAGACTTCAGGCCGGGTTTCATGGTGAAATTGCAGCAGAAAGATGTGAAGCTGGTGCTGGATGCTGCGAGGGAGATGGGCGTATCCCTTCCAGGCACCGCGATCATCCACCAGCTCTATCACGCCGTAGAATCGAGGGGGTTGGACGAAGAAGGGAATCATGCGCTGGTAAAGGCGCTTGAATGGCTGGCCGGCGTGGAAGCCCGGCAAGAATAGCCCGCCCGGGCAAGCGGTAATGGACTTTGTTTCTCCCTCAGCAAGCCAGACTTGCCTGGGGACGCGGAGCACCTTGACATCAGCCAAACTTACATGCTATCATGTTTCTGTACACCACTCTTGTCGTCACCTTTCAAGCGTGGCTTGCGTCCATAAAATCGTGTTGTAAAAGGCTCAAGGAGCAGTTCGCTCCATTGGACTTTATCGGGGATACAGGATACAGGCACAGAGCAAGAACATTGCTATGGTGAGGGAGAAATGAGTGATATATCTTGTGTGGTGGTAGAGCCGCCGCACAAGATAACACTTCCCTTTCTTCTTCTGGAAGGAGCGCTGCCCCCACCCCCGCAGCCATTGTTCCCAATAAAGTCTATCGTTTTGGGTGAAGTGCGAAGTGCAAAGGAGGGCTCCGATGAAAGTTCCCAAACGAGTCTTGTTGTTGGCTGTAGTCGCCTCCCTTCTCCTCAATACCATGGTGGTCGCGTCGACACCTCATGCCACCGTAAACACCGACATTCTCGGAAACGGCGACTTTGAAAATGGATTCCGCATGGCTCCCGGCTGCGGCATGGTTGCCGTCGGATGGGAGTGTTTCACCAATGGAGGCGCTGCAAACTACGGGTTTTACGACGACCAATGGAACCCTGTAGTCTTCAGTGGTAAGCATTCCCAACTGATCGAGATCAACACCAAGAACATGGCCTACGGCGATCCGGACCGCTTCGCCGGCATCTACCAGACGGTCACCGTACTCCCCGGACACCAATACACCCTGGATCTCCATGGCATCATCCGCGCCGACGATAACGATCCCGACAGATGGCGCTATCGGGTACAGGTAGGATACCTGGAGTCCGGCGAGCACGACTGGACAAAAGTCTCCAATTGGGTCGAGATGCCCTGGGACAAATACTACCCCCGTATTTCCCCAGGCAATTTCAGCGAAGGGAAACTCGAGATCACCCCCAGTGGTACCAAGTTGACCATCTTCATCAGAGTCTGGAAAAAATGGGGCGTTCCTTACCGAGAGCTGGACGTGGACCTGGATGCCATAAGCCTCACCGGGCCAAAAGTCGCCTGCAACCCCAATACCCAGGCCCAAACCCGCGAGAAGCCAAAATCCACTCCATCCAGACTCACATGCGATGGGAACAACCTGCTCGAGAATGGCGATTTCGAGAGCGGATTCAAGCCTGGCACCGTGGCGAAGGAATGGGCCAGTTTCACCAACGGAGGCGCTGCAGGATACGGATTCTACGATGAAACCTGGAAGCCAGCCGTCTTCCAGGGCGGTCACGCCCAGATGATCGAGATCAACAGCAAGGGTCTTGCAGCCACCGATCCGGACAGATATGCAGGCATCTACCAGGTGGTAGATGGCCTGACACCCGGCCAGACTTACGAGGTCAACATCTACGGAATGATAAGGGAGATGAATCACGCTTCTCACAGCAGCGAGGATCCATATCGGTTCGTCGCTCAGTGGGGTATTGCATCCGACGGGAGCATTGACTGGACCACGGTGAGCGAGTGGCATACCATTGCCCTCCCCATGGGCGATAGGGTATCGCCTCCAGGCTACGGCAAGTACACAGCTCGGTTCGAGGCGCCGTCGAAGAAAGTTACCCTCTTCCTGCGGGGGTGGAAGAAATGGGCAACACCATACCGTGAGTTCGACCTGGATTTCGACAATGTGTCGCTGCTTGCCTGCCACCACAATGCGAAAGGCAACACCTATGTCGTCAAGCCAGGCGACACACTGAGCGCCATCGCGGCCAGCCTTGGCGTGAGCCTGCAAGACCTGATAAACGCCAACGGCATCACCAACCCCGACCTGATATTCGTGGGGGAGGAGCTGACAATCCCTGGATCGAGCACACCCGGCCCAACCCCGAGTACGCCTGCGCCGACAAGTGTCCCCAGCGCCACGCCGACTCCGACGGGCTCCGGAAGTGCCACCTCATTCACGTCCGCCGGGGCCGCGCGCTACCACGTCGTACGGCCTGGAGAGACCCTCACCGGCATAGCATTGGTCTACGGCATCCCGCTGGATGACCTCATAGCGGCAAACAAGGCTGCTGATCCGTCGTTCAGTCCAGACCTGATTTACGTAGGACAGAAGATTGCCATCCCGGCTTCGTGACGGGACCCAAGTCAATGGACGTTGGGGGCCACATGAACACATGTGGCTCCCGGATCGGCATCGCTAGCAAACGAAAGGAGGTTTCGCTATGAAACGTTGGATGATGTATGGCTCTATCTTGTTGCTCTTCCTGTTCAGCGCCTTCCTTGTCCTCTCTGCACCGCAACAGTCCCCGATGGCAGCGGCGGGCAGCAATACTGCTGCATGTCCGGACGGGTGGACCGCCTACGTAGTTCAGCCCGGGGATACCTTGAGCGGGCTCTCCGTCAGATACAACGTCCCTCTGGATACACTGATGAACGTGAACCACATCGGGTACAATGACTGCCTCTGTATCGGGCAGACCATCTGCGTCCCGGCGCTCGGCCCCACCGCGACGCCAGTGCCGGTCACGCCATGCATCGAGGGTCACAAAATAGACGACCGTCACAGGCCACTCTCCGGTTGGGTGATCCATGCCCAGAACGGAGGAGGATCGGAGTTGATCACCACCACCAATGCCAACGGACATTTCAGGTTCGATGTGGTTCCGGGAACCTGGACTTTGTGGGAGGACTTGCCTGCCGGGTGGGAACCGGTAACAGCGCCTCGATTCCAGGTAACCGTACCCGAGAACAGCAACAAGTGCGTTCAGGTACGATTCAAGAACCGCAGACTGGCCTGCATAGACGGCTACAAGAAAGACAATTACGACTACGGTCTTCCTGGATGGGTGATAAACGTGCAGCAACACGGAGGCAGCAGCCAGGTAATCACTGCAACCACCAATGGTCTAGGCTACTATCGCATAGACAACCTGCCGCCTGGGACCTGGGATGTATGGGAGACACAGGAGGAAGGATGGGCCTCCATCAAACCTCCTCACGTAGTCGTGGACCTTCAATCCCCATCCCAGATAGGCAAATGCCACAGGATCGACTTCGAGAACAAACAGGCTACGCCTACCCCCACCCCGACACCCACAGCGACACCTACCCCCATCAGGGGCTGTATCGATGGGTACAAAGTCAACGACGATCACTTCGGCATGGGTGGTTGGACCATCCACGCCAGGCCAAACGCTGGCGGCGAGGAATTCACCGCAGTAACCGACCAGACCGGATACTTCAAGTTCGACAGCCTCCCCCTGGGGGACTGGACGCTATCGGAGGATCTCCAACCCGGGTGGGCCACGGTTACTCCTGGCGAATTCGAGGTCCCTGTAACCAGGCCCGGCGTGTGTGAGCGGGTCAGGTTCAAAAATAGATCGCCCGATGTCTGCATCGAAGTGGTGAAACAGGACGAACAGGGGAACAAGCTCCCTGGGTGGACATTCTCGGCCAAGCCGAAGGAAAGCTCTCAGCCGGTTTACACCAAAGCCACAGGCAACGACGGGACAGCCACGTTCTCCGGCCTATACCTGGGCACCTGGACGGTCACGGAGGCGCATCAGCCCGGATGGCAGCCGATTTCCCCCAGCAGCCAGGATGTGGAGCTCTCCACCGGGGACGTAGGCACGTGCAAGACCATCACTTTCACCAACCATACCCCCGTAGGTTGCATCACCGTCCATAAGGTGGACTACTACGACGGCGCGGGGCTTCCCAACTGGGTGGTCAATGCCCAAAAATTAGATGGGTCCAGTCTGGTGTTGACAGGCATGACCGACGGGACCGGCGTCTACACTTTCTCGAACGTGCCGACAGGCAACTGGAAGGTATGGGAAGTACAAAAAGATGGGTGGGGTCCTGTCCATCCTTCACCCCGCTTCATAACAGTAGTTGCCAAGGACAACCCAGAGTGCGTTCAGGTCACATTCCAAAACTGGGAGTTGGACACGCCGCCCGGAGAT
>WFSD01000015.1 GCA_015486235.1 Anaerolineae bacterium | reverse complement strand
CTCGTTTGAAAAAACGCCTCTCTGATGCTGATCTTATCGTTATTACCTCCCAAGAGATCGATTTGATTGCCGAGAACATGGACCCGGCGTCGGCCAATGCGCATTTTCAGCGGATTCTGCACTACCTGTGGCGGATACTTCGGCGCCTCGCTGAAGCGGGCGTGCAACATGTCGTAATTACTGCAGATCACGGCTTCTTGCTGTTTGGCGGCTCTCTGGACGAAGGATACAAGATCGATCCGCCCGGGGGAGAGACGGTGAAAGTTGGAAGACGCTACTGGATCGGTCGCGGGGGTACAACCTCAAGGGCTTACTTGCGTGCGGACGCTCCGGACCTGGAGCTGACCGGCGACCTGGAATACGCCTTCCCTCGGGGACTGGGCGTCTTCAAGGCCGCGGGTGGTCATGACCATTATTTTCACGGCGGCCCTTCACTTCAGGAACTGGTAATCCCGGTCATCACCGTGGCCATGAGACCCAAGCCGCGCCAGGCCGCCGTTGCGTCCAAAGTGAAGTGGCATCTTACTCCTGCGAGAGCAAAGATCACCAGTAGGCTGTTCCGGGTAACCATCCACGCTGATGTCAGCGAGCTCTGGGTGTCTCCCCAGCAGGTTCGTGTGGAAGCGCGTGCAAATGGAGAACCCTGGCCGGTCAATCCGATCCACGCATCGTGTGAACTCAACGAGGCTTTGGGCATCGTAACGGTTGCTCCCCTGAAAGAAGGCCCAGGCTACCAGCCATGTATCGTCACGCTGCAACTGCATGAACTTCCCGATGCCGACAAGTTGGATTTGAGCTTGCGCGATGCGAACACCGAGGCTCTTCTGGCCGGGCCCATTTCGGTGCCGATAGACGTTGCCATCCGTTGATGAAAGCTCTTGAGACGAGGTGAGGACATGGACGAGACAATAGCCGTCAGGGATACGGTGGACACGAAAGCCACCGATGTGTTCGCGGGGCGCGTCGTGCGTAAAGACCTGGTGCGGAAGGTTAAGGTGGGGGCAAACGTCCCCGTGTACGTTCTCGAGTTCCTGTTAGGCCAGTACTGTGCCACGGACGATCCCGTTGCGATCGAAGCCGGGCTGCACCTGGTGAACACCACCCTGGCACAGCAGTTCGTGCGGCCAGACGAGGCCAACAAAGTACAGGCTCTGGTCAAGGAGAAGGGTACCTACACCATCATTGACAAGGTCAAAGTTCGTCTGCTGGAGACCCAGGACAAGTACTGGGCCGAACTGGTAAATTTCAACCATCGGTATGTGCACGTCCCGGAGCGTTACGTCCGGGAGTACGAACGCCTGCTGGAGGGTGGCGTATGGGCTGAGGTGAAGCTGGAGTACGTGCCTGAAGAGCAGGCCGGGGGCTTGATCCGCCCATTCTTCATCCGAGAGCTCAAACCTATCCAGTTGGCTACTTTTGATTTGGAAGACTACCGTCGCCGTCGGGGAGAGTTCACGACAGAGGAATGGATGGACCTGATCATCCGATCCGTAGGCCTCGAGCCCTCGGACATGGACTGGCGGTTGAAAATGCACCTCCTCACCCGTCTGGCGCCCATGGCAGAGCGCAACTTGAACATCGTTGAACTGGGGCCACGCGGCACCGGCAAGTCCTTCGTTTACCGGGAGGTCACCCCCTACGCCATACTGGTTTCCGGTGGCAAGACCACTGTGGCCAACATGTTCTACAATATGGCTACCCGCCGCATCGGTCTGGTTGGTCTGTGGGATGCAGTGGCTTTCGACGAGGTGGCCGGGGTACGGTTCAACGATACCACGGCGTTGCAGATCCTGAAGGACTACATGGAGTCTGGCTCTTTCAGTCGAGGGCGAGAGGAGCTGGTCGCCGAAGCAGGCATCGTCTTCCTGGGGAATATCAACGTGCCGTTGGAGATGCTCCTCCACACAGGACATCTGTTCCAGCCTTTCCCCGAGGAAATGCAGGACATGGCGCTGCTGGACCGCATCCACCACTATATCCCCGGCTGGGAGGTGCCTAAGCTGCAGCCGGAGTCCTTCACCAACCACTACGGCTTCGTCGTTGATTATCTGGCGGAAGCCATGCACCATTTGCGCAAGTTCAATTACACCGATGTGGTGAACCGGTATTTCTCCTTCGGAAGTCACCTGAACGCCCGCGATGTCAGGGCCGTACGTAAGATGGTTTCCGGATATCTGAAATTGCTCCATCCCGACGAAAGTTTCACGAAAGAAGATGTGGAGAGATATCTGCGGTTTGCTCTCGAAGGGCGCAGAAGGGTCAAAGAACAACTCAAGAGAATGGGGGCGTTCGAATACTTCCAGACTTCTTTCTCGTACTTTGACAACGAAACGAGGGAGGAGTTCTTCGTTGGCGTGCAGGAGGAGACGGGTCAAGGCTTGATTTCGTCAGATCCACTGAAGCCTGGCTGTGTTTACTCAGCAGCTTTCACTGATGGGGAGAAAGTGGCCCTCCACCGCATAGAGGTTTCCCGCATGTCGGGCACAGGAAGGCTTTCCATCACGGGGACGCACGATAGAGCCATGAGAGAATCGATCCAAACCGCGTTCCACTATATCAAAGCCAACAAGCACAAGCTCAGCATAGAGAGAGACATCGAGAGTTACGACTTTCATGTGCAAGTAGTGGATCTTATGAGTCAGAAGGAAGGCAGCGAAG
>WFSD01000014.1 GCA_015486235.1 Anaerolineae bacterium | reverse complement strand
GCCACTTCTGGCTGCAGGAAAGGGTTGTAGGCTTTCATGTTGCCTCCCCGACGTGTGCATATACATCTTGGTCCGGTAGAATGGTACCCCGACGCGGGGAGAGTGTCAAGCCTGGGATGGGGAATTTACCACCCCCAGCGGGGGCCGCCGCCGCGTTTGCGACCGCGTCCTCGACCCGCGCCACGCCCCACGCCCCAGCCGCCGCCAGCGCCAGGCCCGTATCCACCACGACCGTATCCCATGCCGTAACCGTATCCGGCGTAAGGCGCCTGGGGTGCCGTCGGCCCGGCGACAAGGGTAAGCTTACCCTCTTTCAGCGCTTCCACCGCCTGCCGGACGGTGGTGGCAGGTGAAGCATACACAGGGATTCGAGCCACATTCAGAGCACCCAGGGCGTTGGGTCCAACATTACCAGCAATTACCGCTTCCACGCCCTTGCTGGCTGCGAACTGAGCCGCCTGCACGCCAGCGCCGCCAACAGCTCCAACGGCTGGGTTCATCGTGGCTTCCACATTCCAGGTCTCGGTGTCCACTACCAGGTAGTAAGGAGCGCGGGCGAAGAACCCGCTCACCGCAGAATCCAGGGTTTGCCCATCCGACATTACCATGACTTTCATTGTACTTTCACCTCCGAAATTGTCTTTGTCATCGCTGAATCAGCGAGTCGGCGAATCCATGGATTCGCCGCTATATGCCTCCAAAAATTTGGAGATCGTCCGGCACGTGGCTTCCAGGTCTTTGGCCATTGCCGCCAGTGCCTGTTCCCCCGCGGGTGTGATTCTGTAGACCCGACGCGGTGGGCCCTGGCTGGCGGGCTCACGGTATGACGTTACCAGACCATCCCCATCCATCTCCCGCAGCGCCCGATAGACCACGCTGGGGTCCAGAGTCCCTGGGGAAAAGCCGAATTTGCCCATTTTGTCCAGCAGAGTGTAGCCGTGGGCATCTTCCTGCCGTAGTAGCAGGAGGAGCACCGGCGCAAGTATCCGAGCCAGTCGGCCTTGTTGCCCATACCGTCTTCCTCTGCCAGGTCCACGTCCCATTTTCGTCCTCTCCCCTTACAACACAAAGTATAGCACACTAATGGCAGTTTGTCAATAGACAGAATGTCAAAAGAGTGCGAAGCAAACCCTGGGGCCCCAGGACCCCCTCTGAACCGTCGTCGGGCTCCATCAACCTCGATGGCGAGCCGCGATTTGCCCCAGGTGCATCGAGAAATCTCCTGAAACGGCCTCGGGCTTTCGATTTGCCTGGAAAGCCCTGTCAATCTTCAGCGATCTCCGTTTGCGTAGCCCAAGAACGGCAAGCACGACCGCATCCGCGTTGGTCAAGCCCTGGCATTCCACCGTCCCACATGGCTCGTAGCAAGTAGTAGTTGTCCTCTCACATCCTAAACTTTCTCATAAACCAAGCCATCCTGACTGAGTCAATGGTCTCCTTAACGTCGTGCGTCCTGACGATGTTTACCCCATTCCATACAGCAATAGCAGTGGCTGCTAAACTCCCTGGCAGTCTTTCATTGAGATCTTTTCTCCCCGTTATTGCCCCAATGAACGACTTTCTCGAAACACCGACCAGAACCGGGAACCCGAGACCCTTTAGGACATTCAAATTCGCCAGAATCCTGGAATCCCACTCATACCAGGGTAGCCAGTTGGGCCTCAAAAACCCTATCGCTGGGTCTATGGCTATGTTCTCTTTCTCAATCCTACTTTCATAGGCTATCTGGAGACTCTCCTTCAGGGCTTCCGTGACCTCATGAATGGGATCTTTGAAATCCTCCAATTTCTTGTGGGCGCAGATTATCACAGGAACACCATGGCTTTTAGCAACTCTGGCCATGCTCCTGTCGCTTTTCAGCCCGCTTACGTCGTTTATCACATCCGCGCCCACTTTTATCGCCTCATCCGCGACCTCCGAACTCGTGGTATCGATACTTATCGGGATGTCAACGTACTGTCTGATGGTTTCAACTGCCCACACTGCTCTCTTTGTCTCTTCCTCAACAGGGATTTGAGTTTCCAGGTAAGGCGCTGTTGATTTGGCACCTATGTCTACAAAAGACGCTCCTTCTTCAGCCATCTTGAGGACTGTCTCGATTAGCGACTTCTTGTCGGTCTTGACGCTCCCCTTGTAGAAGCTCTCTGGTGAAACGTTTATCACTCCCATCACCTTTGGCTCAGTCAGGTCAATGCCTGCAAACTTCATCCTTCCACCTTCCTTTCGATTGAACTCGTGGCACAACGCATCCCGTTCATATAGATGCTGATGGTAGCTTCAGTTCCCGAAAGATCGCTTTGAAGCTGATGGTTCGTCAAACGGAACGTTGTGGGCGCGGTTTCCGATCGGGTAGGCGAAGGCACTGCCTTCACTTACCCGCCACCCATCGAAACGATTTTGACAAACCACCAGTGCTACTGGCAGGCAATGCATTGCCACTCTACCCATTTTCTCATTCTGGCGTTAAGCTCAGGATTTGTCAAATCCAGCGCCAGGCCCGACCAGGCAAGCCAGACGGCTCGCCCTACGATTCCCGCCGGAAGTCATCCCACTGCTTTTGAGCGCCGCCAATTATTCTGACGATACCCACAATGCGGCGGGCGCAGGGGCGACCCGCAGGTCGCCCTCTTCGCCTACCCATCACCCACTGACACAAGTTTGACAAGCCAGTAGGGCCCCCAGGAATTACTTCGTTTTTCCTCTGGCGGATTTTTGTTGACGGGGATCATCTTTTTTGTTATGATTCGATTGTGGTATTATAGCTGTCAGGGCACGCGGCCCTGGTAGCATTCTCACGACTCATGGAGCGCGGCGCAATGGTAGATTGGAAAGAGGTGCTTTTTCCCAAAGCGGAGGTCTTGTTCCCTCCCAGGCTCATCCCGAAATTGCGAAATCTGAGGGAAAGCCCGGACTGGCGGGCTCTGGTCGATCGGGTGACGCCGCTGCCGGACGACCATCCGGACAAGCTGGCGTTCTGTTTGATGATGATCCGGATAGACAACTGTCTCAACTGCTTCAACGGCAGTTACAAATTCATGCGAGGGTGCGAGGTGTGCGCCACCCAGAACATCGCTCAGTTCAAGCAGGAGGACGAAGACCTCCTCAGATTGTACGAAGTGGCTAGAGAGGACATAAGAGCAGCCCTCGAAGAGGGTAAGCCGCTGCCGGATCGGCAGGAAAAAATCGAGATCAACCCCGGTGAGTGGCCTGAGGGAGCCGATGAGTGAGCGCATCACAGGTGAGCCTCCGCACATCGGGATAATCGGGGGGGGATACGCGGGCCTGACCGCCGCATACGAATTGCAGAAAGCAGGTGCCCGTGTAGCAGTCTTCGAGAAATACGGGCGGTGGGGCGGACAGGCAGCCACCATTCCTCTTCTGGGTACCCGCATCGAGCATTTTTACCATCACCTTTTCGGCGGCGACAGACATATCATCGGGCTGATGGAAGAATTGGGGATAGCAGACGCCCTCAGGTGGATAGATTCGAAAGTAGGGTTCTTCACCGGCGGGAAAATTTACGACTTCGTGACCCCGAAG
>WFSD01000013.1 GCA_015486235.1 Anaerolineae bacterium | reverse complement strand
GCATGCAACTGGCGTAACGTGGCGGCTTCCAGCAGCAAGCCGAACAGAACCCCTGCCACCAGCTTCCACACTGCTGCTGTTCCGTTACGGCGGGCGTCACGCCAGCACCGGGCGAACAGGCCCCACATTATTAACTCGAAAGCAAGGAAATAAGGATCGATCATACCCCGACCCCCGAATTACCCATGGATTATTTGGCCGTCCTCGACAGCACGTACGGCCCGGCGGGCAAGGCCCACCCCCCGTCGAGAGTTTCACTCTGTGGCGGGGTGCTCCCTACGGTTCGTCAATTGGGATTAGCGTCTCAGCACTGGCGCTGTTTCTCAACGATGCTCGCACTTTCGGCCAGAATCCTCGAAAATAGTCGCTATGCCGGTAATCCTGCAATGCCTCCTCCGACTCCCAATGACTTATCGTCACCAGAGTGTACGGATCATCGGCGTCTTGGAACAGTTCCAGCTTCAGCGATCCAGGCCAGCTCCGTACCACCTTGGCCCCGTTTTTGTAAAGTTCTGCCAGTTCGTCGAATTTCGCCGGGTCTGCTGGAAGACGCACAATACGAACGATCATCCACTCCTCCTGGAAATGCGCTACAGGTTGCGCAGATTCTTGAACCACTTGCTAGAAGCGATCAAGCCTTACGTTGCGGACGGGACCTCAGAACATCCTCTACCCTCATGGAAATCTCCTCCACCCGACTGTCCCAGGTGTGCTGACGCGCTATTCTCCTGCACCGTTCCGCCTTCTCCGGTGTCCTATCGCTCAGGGCCACCTCGATTCCGGTGACGAATTCGCCTGGTTCTGCAACGTGAACCACATCAGCGAAAGGGGCGACAGCGGGTATCGGCGTGGAGACGATGGGGAGCCCCGCCGCCAGGTACTCGTACAACTTCAGCGGACTGATGTTAGCCGTCCAGAGATTGAGTCTATAAGGCATCAGCCCCACGTCCAGAGCCAGCATGTACAACGGCACAGAGTGCACTGACCTATGCCCCAGCATGTGGACATTGGGAAGTGCAGCAAGTGCATCGACTTTCTCTTGCCCGCGCCTGACCATCACCGGACCGACAACCACCAATTGCCATTGCGGACGCTCCTCTGCCACCGACCGCAGAAGTGCCAGGTCTATTTTGTCATTCAGCACGCCGACATAGCCAATCCTGGGATGGGGGATGCCGGAGAGATCGGGCGGCTCCGGTTCCTCCCGCGCCTCGGAGAATGCCTCGAAGTCCACGCCATTGGGCACCAGGAAAGTGCGGGGGTTGTAAGGGCTTTTCGACCTGTAAAGCGGCTCCGAAACCACGAAGACCAGATCGGCGCGGCGGAGCAGCGATTGCTCCATTTCCCGGAGCACCTCCAGCCGTCGCATGGCATCCGGCCCGGTCTTCTCCGCATCGTAGCCGGCGTACTCGTCCACCACGTAGTACACCACCAGCTTCTCGCCGCAACACCCCGGCAAATCCACGTGATCGGGGCGGTAGAGCCAGAGGATGGGATGTTCCATCCCAAGCCGCCGGAGGACACCTCGGAGCATCCGGTTCCGCAGAGCGCCAATCACCCGGCCCGGCAGTCTCCCGGCCATCGGAAGCCAGAGGGGGAAGCGGAAGACCCATATCCCTTCGGGCGTCTGCCTGAGACTTCCGGACGCCTGTCCCCCCGACCGCCATGCCGTCCACGCCTCGTTCCAGTACACCCGCGGCTCAACATAGAGTACCCGGTT
The DNA here is from genome assembly GCA_015486235.1 of Anaerolineae bacterium. GTDB lineage: Bacteria > Chloroflexota > Anaerolineae > S016-19 > S016-19 > S016-19. Next base: position 5,641 of record WFSD01000013.1, on the reverse strand, counting down.
CGGACGCGCCAGGCGTGTCATTATGTGGTGCCGGTTGCGCCACGGCCCTTCCCATGGGTCGGGTGCGAAACAGACTATGCCCTCACCCGACAGCATTCTCATGCCCCCCCATCAGAAAATCATAAACCCGCAGGTGCTCTTTGGCCACGAGAGGCCACGCCAGTGCAGAGGCGTACTTCTTTGCGGAGGCGCTCATTCGGGCAAGGTCCACTTTCTGCGCCTGCTCCAGCGCTCCAAACAGGTCATCGGGGTCGTCGGGGCGGAAGAGGATACCCCGTTCTCCATCGCCGACCAGCGCCGGAAACGGGCCAATTGCCGGTGCCAGGACCGGACAGCCAAAGGTGAAAGCGAGCATCGCCGCGCCGGAGGTGGTGACATGACGATAGGGCAACACGCATATGTCGCCCGACCGGAGGTAGAACTGCACCTCTTCCGGCGGCACGTAGGAGAGATGGGTCACGACCCTATTGTCACCCCCTGCCAGTGACCGTATCGTCTCGCCGCACTCCGGAGTGTGGATCGCCCCAGCGATCACCAGGCGGGCGTCACAATCCGGTAGCCTTCGGAACGAGACTATCAGCTCCGAAATTCCTTTGTACGGTCTCACCAGGCCAAGAAAAATGTATACGAACGCGTCCCGCGGTACCCCCAGCTTCCTCCGTGCTTCCTCACGGCTCACATCATCGGGATAGTACCCCTCGTAGCTGGGGTGAGGGATGACGAAAATATTCTTCCGCCTGCCGTAGAGGAGCCTTGTCTGTTCGGCCACTTCCCCAGAATGGACATGCACGGCATCCGCCAACTGTATAGCGGTGCGCTGGGCTTTCTCACCCATACCGGCTTGCTCTTTGTCCTCATGAGGGTGCAGGTTGTGGATAGTGTAGACCGTCCGTATCCCCATTCGCTTAGCCAGCCGCAACCCAAGTGTGAGCATAGCGAGGTTGTAATGGTTTTTCCATGGTCCTGGATCGTTGCAGAGTAACTCCGCCCAGTGGAGGTGGATCACGTCTACATTCCTCCCTCGCAGGAGGAGCCACAGAGGCAAGAGATTCTCCCTGTGCAGGCACTGCAGGCCGACGCGTGCCTGTCTCAGGCCATCGCACATCAGCGAGACATAAGGGTTCAGCCATACCTTGGAGACCAGGACGACTTTCATCGCATCTGCTGCCACGCCATCCTCCAGAGAGCACCTACCTGCTTCCTCAAGGGCTCATCCCTAAAAAATGCCAGGGGCACGTACACCAGGGTCAGCACAGTTCCGCCTACCAGGAAGGAAACTACAGGAGACTCTGCGGAGATCGCCTGTTGGGCCAACCACGCTACGACCGTGGCTACCGCGCTCCAAACGAAAATCGGGCCAATCACCGGCACGTACTCCCCCCACGCAGCCTCTATGATCCGGTTTGCCAGTTCTCCGGAGATGAAGAAATCCACGACGGATACGATAGCCGAAAGCGCACTGACGCCGACGATGCCGTATCGGGATGTGGCCGGGTAGAGGAAGATCGCCATGGTGGTCAGTCGCCACAGGGCGATATAGGTGAGCCATTGGGGTTTGCCGCCACCCTTGAAGACACTACCCATGTTCGCGGCTATGGATCGGACCATGCCGTACACCACCAAAAGTTGCATCGGCAAGACAGCGTCTGCCCATTTCTTCGGTCCTACCATCCCCATGAGGGAAGGTGCCAGTAGAATCAACCCGAAAGAGAGAGGGATCGATGCCAGCCCGATGTAGTGGGTGGACTGGAAGAAAACCCTGCGGAACTCCGCTTTGTCGTCCCGCAAGCGGGCCATGGCTGGAAACATGACCTGTCCTGCCGTCTTGGTGATGAAAGTGGTCGGCAGGTTGGAGAGCCTGTAAGCGGCGTCATAAGCGCCTTCCTCCCAGTACCCCAGCAGATGGATCACGAAGAAATCGTCGATGTTCGTTATCAAAAAGATAAGCATCTGACTCTGGAAAATGTGCTTGCCATAGGCAAACAATTCTCTGGCGATCCTGGGGGCAAAGACGACGTGAGGCTTCCACCCTGTCACCCACCAGGAGACGACGACCCGCACAAGTGCGGAGGTCAGCCTGCCGTAGACGAGGCTCCACACCCCCCAGCCGGCCAATGCCAGCAGGACACTCACGATCACATTCGACAGGGTTGGCACCACATCGGTGACTGCTTTCCGGCGGAAATCCATTTCCCGGGAGAGCATCACCACTGGCACTCGAGCAAACGCGGAAAAGAGAATGCTCAGGGAGAGCACCCGGACCAGCGGGATAATCCGCGGATCGGGCTTGGACGCGATATGGGCAATTGCCGGGGCGGAGAGAAATGCCACGGCATACGTAGCGACCCCCGTCAGGAGAAGCAAGTAGAACGCCGTGTCCGCCGCCTCATCCACATCCGATTTTCGGTAGATGAGGGCGGAGCCAAACCCCATCTCCTGGAAAAGGACCAGGGCGTCCAAGGCCAGGTTCGCCGTGGCGATGAGGCCGAAATCCTCGCGGGCGATGATCGCCATCAGGAGGAGCCGCGCCAGGAGGCTCAGGATGTACACCAGGACGGTGGAAAGTCCGGCCCAGAACGCCCCCCGCTTGATCTTCCTGACCATCACGGTCATGTGCCAGGCCCCTCTTTACGTCCGATCACGATGATGTCACGAGCGAACATGGACGGCCACCGGCGCGCTAGCCAGGTGTACACGTCCTTCACGACAGGCCAGCGGAAGTAGAATGGGTAGAACTGCCACACCCACAGGCTCGCCACGCCATCGGTCTTCTCGATCTTGATGCCGCGAGCTTCAAGCAGTTTTCGTACTTCGTGCATGGTGAAGAAGCGCAGGTGAGTGAAGTCGGTGGGGGAGTTGCGCACGTAGGGGAAGCGCCCGCGCAACACCCAGAGACGACATATCCAATGACCAACATTTGGCAGGCTCAGCACCAGTTTGCCTCCTGGCTTCAGCACCCGGACGATTTCGTCCAGCACCGGTTCGTAGTAGAACCGGTGCTCCAGGCCCGAGTCGGAGAGCACGGTGTCGAAAGAACCGTCGGGGAACGGCAAGGATGCCACGTCGGGGTCGACCCAGTGCGCTTCGATCCCTTTCTCCCTGGCCCTGGCAACGGCAGTGTGGGACATGTCGGTGCCGACCACTTCGGCGCCTTTGTCCGCCAGCATGCGCGCCATGACGCCCGGCCCGCAATCAACGGCCAGCACCTTTTCCCCAGGCTCGATGTACCCGGCTATCTGCTCCAGCCGGGCCATGTCGAACAGGTCGCCTTTTTTCTTCCAGTATTCGTCGTAGTAGTCTACCAGGTCCACGCTCTATCTCCCGCGTTGGGATTCCCCCTCACAGCGATTCGTCTATTTTGTCCGGATTCTCCCGAAGCCATCGCCTGTAAGCGTCCGCCACAGCCTCGATGTCTCCAAGCTGGTTGCGGCAGATGTCATAGAGTTCCTCGGAGGTCACCTCGTGGTAAAAGTGCACCATCCTGTTCCTGTACCCGGCCATGATGTGCAGAAGCCTGGCGCTCTGCTCATCCAAAACGCCGTGTTCCTTCAGTTGAGCGGATATTTCCTTGTACTCGCCCACCCCAACGCCGAAACCTCGTGCCAGAACGTGCCTGCCCAGGTCCAGAAGTGATTCGAGAGCCCTCCTAAGGCACGACTCGGCCGCCCAGACGTTGCGGGAGTCCTGAGTGAATTCTTCTTCCGTTTCGAGGGGCAAGCTCCGTATTTCCTCGAGCATACGGTCCACCCAGGCCAGCCTGTCTACGACTACTTTCTTCGAGATTTTCTCGCCGTTCATAGCCCCTCACCCAGCCAGCGATGGCGGGAACAGTAGGGGCAGGGCCTGTCCCTGCCCCCGGGCCCTCGCCATTCACGGTTTCTCGCCCAGTATCAGCGCCTGCCGTTCCCGTTCCAGCGGGGCCAGGTCGCCGGCGCGCCGGAGGATGTAGAGCTCGTACTCCGCCGCTTCGTAGTCGTCCCTGGCGAAAAGAAGCTTCCCCCTCACGATGTTCGCCGCCAGGAACGGGTCGGCCTGCTCCATGCAGACCAGGTCCACCCTGTTCACGCCGAAGAAATCCTCCAGCGCTATCGCCAGCAGGACTTTCTCCCTCACCGAAAGCTTCCTGCCCGCCGGCGTCTTGACGCCGATATCCACGTCGGACGGGCCCGGCGGGAGCGTTTCCAGGTCGCCTTTCATCCACCGGAACACTTCCCCGGCCCTGCTGCCGAAGACGTACAGGATGCTGACATCGAATTGCTCGCAAATTTTTTCCAGTTCTTCGGAACGCATGTTGGTTCTCCCATCAGGGATGGAGGGCGGGGACAAGCGCTACCCGGAGCAGGGTTATCCCCGGGTGCCCGAACCGGACTTGCCCCTCACATAGTTGCTCCTGCTGGTGAATCTCGAAAACTGTCCCTGCGTGTTGTAGGGCGAGCTGTTAGCTCGCCCAGGCGAGCCAGACGGCTCGCCCTACAGTTCCCGTGAAAATCCATCCCACCGCTGACGCCCGCCGATCGGCACCTGTCTCTGCCCTTTGCCTGCCGCAACCAACATCACTGTCACCGATTCATCAACGGCAGGTAGAGCACGGCGGGCGTGGGGGTCGGGGTGGGCGTCGGAGTCGGCGTCTGGTACGCCAGCGAAATCTCCCCACCACCGCCGGACATCGGAACGACGAGGACGCCCGCGGCAGGGGTCACCACCACCGGCGTAGGCCCACCGCCCGCGGACACCACCTCCCCGGCATACGCCTGATCCCGAGGGAACCCCAGCGGAGCCAGCCCAAGGGAAACGGTTACCGGAAGCGTGTCGGTGACGGAAACGTCGAACGCATGGGTCTCCGTCATCGCCCGGCCCACAGCCTGGCTCCAGTGATCACTGCCGCTTTCGTCCAGGCCCAGCCACCACGTGTCGTTGTCCTCGTCCACCCGACGAACCAGTTGTGTCGGTGCGTCGCCCTTCGTGTGTCTGGCAAGCCAGGCCAGCGTCCATCCGATGTTCCAGGGGCTCGGATCGTCCCCGTGATCCCCGTGGTAGATGTGAAACTCGACCTTCGTGCCTCCCAGCGCCGTGATGGCATCGTAGAGGTCGCTGCTGTGGTGGATGGGGACTTTGGTGTCCGCATCCCCGTGGATGAGGGCCAGCGGAACCGGCAGCAGGTTGCCCGGCATCTGGATGGCGGACCGGCGCTGGTACTCGAAAGGCACCTCCTCCGGCGTGCCGCCACACTCCCCTGCGATCTCCTGCTGGCGCCACTCCAGGGATTCGTCATACCAGGCGGCCAGGTCCGTCGGACCGCTGTAATCCACCACCGCGGCGAAGAGACTGGGGTGCTTGGCCGCCGTTACCAGGGCGACCATCCCGCCCATGGAGAAACCGGTCATGTACACCCTGCTCTCATCCACCGGGTAATGGCTCTCCACGTAGGCAATAGTGTCCAGAACATCATGCTGCGAAGCGCGAGATGCCAGCGCCCGCCGCCCCGGCTCGTCGGGCCGGTTAGAAGGCCGTTCGCCGTGAAGCTCCGGAGATGCCAATATCCATCCCCGTGCCCCGACCTGGCTGCCGTAAGACCAGATGGGGTCCCAGCGGGTCCCGGCGTAGCCGTGGATCGCCACCAGGAGCGGCAGGGGATCCGACG
>WFSD01000012.1 GCA_015486235.1 Anaerolineae bacterium | reverse complement strand
GTGTAAAAGCTCGCTACCTCGCCCACGTAGGCCGGAGTCAGGTTCATCACGTCGGCGATGTCCACCATCGCACCCGGCGGAATCCAGCCGATCTCTTCCTGGGCCACGTAGAGGGCCGGGAGCAAGGCCGAGCGCGGGTCAGGGTAGATTTTCATCAAATTGCGAATTTTCTCTCTTGCGGCATCCGATAGCACGTCAGCCTCCATAAGATAGCTGTCAGCAGTCAGCCGTTAGCCGTCAGCAGCAACGTTTTCGCCAACGGCTGGCGGCTACCGGCTAACGGCTGTGTCGTTATCTGTCCACCTCGCCCAGAACTATGTCGATCGAGCCCACGATTGCGATGACGTCCGAGAAAAGCTCGCCACGCCCCATGATGTCCAGGGCCTGCAGGTTGACGAAGGAAGGCCCGCGTACCCGCAAACGGTACGGCTTGGGCGAACCATCGCTGATCACGTAGAAACCAAGCTCGCCTTTGGGAGCGGCAATGGTCTGGTAGACCTCGCCGGGGGGCACCACCGCACCCTGGGTGGCGATCTTGAAATGATGGATCAGCGCCTCCATGTTCCTGTCTATTTCCTCGCGCGGAGGATAGGCCACTTTGTAGTCGTCGGTGAGCACGGGGCCCTCGGGGAGCCGGTCGAGAGCCTGGCGGATGATGCGGACACTCTGCTCCATCTCCCGCATCCTGACCAGGTACCGGGCGTAGATGTCCCCCTCCGTCTCCGTGGGGATCTCGAAATCGTAGTTCTCGTAGCCACAGTACGGGCGCACCCTCCGGATGTCGTAGGGGATGCCCGTGGCCCGCAGGATCGGCCCCGTGACCCCCATCGCGATCGCTTCCTCCTGGGTGATCTTGCCGATGCCGGCAGTTCGCCCTTTCCAGATGGGGTTGTCGTCCAGCATCGCCCGGTAGTCCGCCAGCCGCTTCGGGAAGATATCGAGGAACGCTTCCACGTCTCGCGCAAACCGGGGGGGCACATCTTTGGAGAGCCCACCAAACCGGAAATAGGCGGTGGTGAGCCTGGCTCCGCAGACAAGCTCGAAAATATCAAGGATCATCTCCCGTTCCCGGAAGGCATACATGAGGAGAGCATGAATGGTGCCCGAGATATCCAGCACGTGGGTACCGAGCCACATCAGGTGGCTGGCGATACGCTGGAGCTCCACCAGGATGACCCGGATGACCCTTGCCCGCTCCGGGACCTCGATTCCAAGGAGTTTTTCCACCGCCAGCACGTACCCCAGGTTGTTGGACATGGCAGAGAGATAGTCCATCCGGTCGGTGTAGGGGATGAAGTCCTTGTACCGTTTGTTCTCGCCGGTCTTCTCGAAGCCGGAATGCAGGTAGCCGATGTCCGGGTAAAGGGCCACCACCCGCTCGCCGTCCAGCTCCGCTATCACCCGGAGGACGCCGTGGGTTGCAGGGTGCTGAGGCCCCATATTGATTACCATGTACCGGTTGGTATCCGCCTTTTTCGGGGGGACTGAATACGGTTCACCGACCTCCACCACCTGTCTGCCCAGATCCCGGAACTCATCGTCGTCCCAGTTGATTTTGAACGGGATGTGTTCCTGCCCGTAATCGCCGCCTCGGGGACCGCCGAGCGGATAATCTTTCCGCAGCGGATGGCCAACCCAGTCGTGGGGCATCAGGATGCGGCGGAGGTCTGGATGGCCATTGAAACGGATGCCAAACATGTCGTAGGCCTCCCGCTCGTGCCAGTTGGCCGTGGGCCATACGCCTACCACGCTGTCCACCTGGGGGTTGCTGTCGTCGGGGATGGGAACGCGCAAGCGAACCCGTTTGTCGTGCTTCTCCATGGAATGAAGCTGGTAGATGGTGGCGAAACGGGGCTTCATCCCCAGCTTGAGCCGATCCACAGCGGTCACGTCCACCAGGTAGTTGTAATGAAGTTCGTCCCGCAGGAAGCGGGCGGCGGGGATCAGGTCTTTCGCCCGCAAAGTGACCACCGACTCTCCGGCAGCATCGGTCTCGTACCCCAGAACAGAATCCGGGAACCGCTCACGCAACTTCGCAACAGTTTCGATCGCTTCGCTCATGGGGTGTCCTTTTTCATCTCATGCTGGCCGCTTCCACAATCACCGGATTGTGGGCGGAGAGTTTCTCACGCTCGATCTTTTCCTGTAGCTTGACCAGGCCGTAGAGGAGTGCCTCAGGGCGAGGAGGGCATCCAGGGACATACACATCCACAGGGATGATCTTGTCGACGCCCTGCAGGATGGCGTAGTTGTTGAAAGGCCCGCCGGCGGAGGCACAGCTCCCCATGGCGATCACCCATTTCGGCTCCAGCATCTGGTCGTAGAGGCGCTTGACCACTGGTGCCATTTTGTTGGAGACCCGCCCGGCGACTATCATCAAATCCGCCTGGCGGGGAGACCCCCGGAAGACTTCTGCCCCGAACCGGGAGATATCGTTCCTGGAAGCGCCGGCCACCATCATTTCAATGGCGCAGCACGCAAGTCCGAACAGAAGAGGCCACACGGAATACTTGCGGGACCAGTTTATCGCATCTTCGAGAGTGGTAGTCAGCACACCTTTGTTATCCAGGGCAAGCTCTAGTCCCATTTCAAAGCCCCCTTACGCCAGAGATAGACATAACCAACGAGCAAAATGAAGAGGAAAACTGCCATCTCCCCTATCCCGAACCATTTGAGCTTTTTCGCCATCACCGCCCAAGGATAAAGGAAAAGCACTTCCACGTCGAAAACGATAAAAATGACGGCGACCACGTAGTAGTGAACCGGGAAGCGTTTCTTGGGCGAAGTGATGGGGATCATCCCCGACTCATAAGGCTGTCCTTTGACGGGGTTCGGGTTCTTCGGACCGAGGAGAGAAGGTAGAACTACAGCGATAACCGAGATGGCTGCAGCTACGATCAACAAGACCAGTATTGGCACATAGTCGATTGGCATTTCTTCCACCTTGACGAAACCGGTTTTTTCGGGCAATCGC
>WFSD01000011.1 GCA_015486235.1 Anaerolineae bacterium | reverse complement strand
TACCACATGTCCAGATGGAGGGCAAGATGAACGAGGAATGGAGTTTCGAAGGGAATCCTGGGGGCCTGTGAGACCCCCAGGATTCCTGTTGAAGCACCTTCGGTGTTCGTCAACCCCAGGCGATGAGTTGTACCAGGGCTCAGACGCGTCGGAAGAGCCCCAGGAATTAACCTGCCTTTCGGGAGGCCTTCGTCAATCCCTGGCAAGCCGCAGCACAAGCTCTGTATCGAGCGTGAGGGCTCCCAGGAGCGTTTTCGGGCCTTGATTTGCTTCAAAAGCCCAGGTAAACAAAAGCAATGGTGGCTGCAAGAGCGCTGAGCATGCTGATGGCCAAGCCCGCCCACATGATTCCGGGTTCGAACCGCCATTCCACTTTGTGTTTGCCCGCGGGCAGCGTGACGGCGCGCAGGATGCCGTAAGCGCGCAAGGTGCGCCCGCGCTTACCGTCGATGTAGACTTCCCAGCCGGGATACCACATTTCGCTTGCTATGAGGATCCCTGGAGCGGTCAGAACCGCTTCGAAAGCGATGCGCTGCTCTCCAAACGCCGTGATGCGCAGGGATTCTTTCCCTACAGGAGACTGTGGTAGTGGAGGCAAAGGCTTGTGCTCCAGAACGACAGTACGGAATGGGTCCAGGTCTGGGCGTGCTGTGGCGCGGATGGCTTCATCCTGCGAAGGGGAAACAATGTACCCATGGGCTAGCCACCCCGCGCGAGCGCCTATGAACGTCTGATACAGGTTGACGCCTTCCTCAGAGAGGACATGCAGCAGTGCTCCGTGGTGCAACACCCTGCGGGTGAGCACGTGGCGCACGTCGAGCATCTGCCACCAACGCAGTTCGGGGACAGTGGAGACGAACTCGTCCAGCGCTTTCTGGTACAGCGGCCCCGAACCAACCACGTCACGCACGTGAAAGATCAGGCCTGCGTTGGCTCCCCCTGGCAAGAGCCCCTCGCTGCTCACGCGACCGTAAACAGGGGTTGCCTGCCGTATCTGGTTCACTGCTGAGGAGGCCACGAATGGCCCACGTGGGTCTATCGGTTGCAGAATGACGCCGCTGTTGGCGTGGAACAGGTCGAGGAAGATCAGAAATGCCAGGAACCAGAACACCCGCCTCACGCTGGGCCACCGTTGTTCCATCTGGGCATACCCGTACCCGGCTAACACTACAATGGAGAAAACCGTTACCAGCGCCCAGCGTTCCTGTTCTCGGAAGAAAGTCAGGCCGGGCATCCAGCGGTAGATATGCGGGAAGAGAGGCCCATATCGCCCCATGGACAGGAGCAGGGTAATGCCAGCTACGCCCCCCCAAAACCATGTATCCCATTTGCGCCCGCGCGCCAGTGCCCAGAGGGCAAAAATCAAGGTGAGGATCCCCACGTACAGTGGGGACCATTGATGGCCTGCATTGGGACGTACGAGCCCCAGGAGCTCTCGTAAGTGAAATCCATTGGAGATGTAATCGTAATCCACGGCTGCCCGAGGCGAGTAGGGAAGGATCTGCAAACTGGGTAGCCACTGGGCCGCGCCGAGGCCCAAACCAAGGACAGTCAGCAGGATCGCAAGTCGGGCAAGGAAGTGCCAGGGGACATGCAGGCGCACCGTCCTCCAGACGAGGTACGCTGCCAGCGCGTATGCCACGTACATGAACGTCTGTGGGTGCCCCGCGAGAATAGAGCATCCCAGAAACAGAGCTGCCAGGATTGCATGGCGCCACGAGCGCTTTTCCAGGGTGATGTCCAGCGCCCAGATCGCTGCGGGCAGCCATATCGCCGACTGCAGGATGATGATCTGCAGCATGGGATATGATGTCAGGTACCCACTAAGCGAGAAAGCCAGTCCTGCTAGCATCCCTGCGCGTGCAGATCTGGTCAGCCGGCGAACCGCGAGGAAGGTAAAGAAGCCTGCCAGCCCCGCATGTAGCAGCGCCTCGACCTGAAGAATCCAGTACATCCACGATGAAGGGAAAAGAAGTTGCCATAGGCTGGGCGGGTAATAAGTGGAGAAAATTGGGTCTGCAACCGCCGGTTCCCCGGCAAAAGTGTATGGATCCCAGAACGGCAGTCGTCCGTGACGCAGTTCGGAGACGACAAAGGTGCGCATAGCCACGTGTTGTTCGGTGAAATCTCCGATGTCGAAGCCGTAACGTGTGGCGGAAAAAGGCCACCATAACTGCCAGAATAGCAAGAAAGGCGCGATGAACAGAAGTAGAGTGTAGCGAAATCCTTTTCGTTTGAGGTTGTCGAGCAGCGATGCCAACGTGCCTCCTCTTGTGTGGGCGAGGTGTTGGTATGCCTATCCAGATACAAGTGTTCTGCGGCCCCCAATTTCTCCTCTGCCACGTATACGCAGGCGAGGGAATTGGGGGCTGCGAAAGCAAGTGAATCAATCCGCCCAGCGAGAGTGAATTCTCGACATCAAACCGGGCCTCTCGCTTTTCTCACCCGTTCACATACGTAAGCCATCCATGTCGGTCTTCTATCTTTCCGGTAGTGATCCCGAAGAACTCCTCCTGGAGGCGTTTCGTTATCGGGCCGCGGTGACCGGGGCCAATCTGTACGCCATCCACCGACTTGATAGGGGTGATCTCTGCCGCCGTCCCGGCGAAGAAGACCTCATCTGCAGTGTAAAGCATCTCTCTGGCGATCAGTTGTTCTCTGACGTTGTATCCCATCTCCTTCGCCAAAGTGATGACGCTGTCCCTGGTTATTCCGGCCAGTATGGACTGACCAACAGGTGCGGTGTACAGCTCACCTTCGTATACCAGAAACAGATTTTCGCCACTCCCTTCGCTCACGTACCCGTAGATGTCCAGCCCTATGGCCTCGGTATATCCGTTTGCTTTTGCTTCCATCACCATAAACTGAGAGGTAACATATTGCCCGCCGATCTTACCCAAGGCAGCCGACGCACTGGGGGCCATCCTGCGCCATGAGCTGACGCCGACATCCACGCCTTTCTCGATTGCCTCCGGACCCAGGTATCTGCCCCATTCTATGGTGCCGATTATCATTTGTACGGGGCACGACCTGCCATCCACGCCAAGTGAGTCGTATCCCCTGAAAATAAGGGGGCGGATGTAGCAAGATTCGTGCCCGTTGCGCCGGATAGTCTCCAGGATTGCTTCTTCGATCTCTTCCTGGGAGTAGGAGACCGGCATCCGCATTATTTTTGCAGAGTTCAGCAGGCGCCTGGCGTGCTCGGGCAAGCGAAACACCGCGGGCCCTTTCGGGGTCGAGTAAGCGCGGATACCTTCGAACACGCTGGTGCCGTAGTGGAGCGCATGGCTCATTACATGAATCTTGGCATCCTCCCACGGCACGAACTCACCATCGAACCAAATCCATTTGGAAGCCTTCATTGGCATGACACAAAACCTCCTTTGAGTTGTGCGAACAGCATTCCCACTCTGAATTACACAGCCGGATAGACGACGTCCCGCCGTATAACCAAAAAGGCCTTCCCCGCATGTAAGGAAGACCTTTGTTCTCAGGGAAAGTGGTGGAGCTGAGGGGATTCGAACCCCTGACCTCTTGAATGCCATTCAAGCGCTCTCCCAACTGAGCTACAGCCCCGAACTTATGAACCCCGATTTGATGGAGCTGAGGGGATTCGAACCCCTGACCTCTACAGTGCGATTGTAGCGCTCTCCCAGCTGAGCTACAGCCCCGTTTGATTGGAGTATACGCAATTGGAAAGGCATTGTCAAATCGGGAATGCGAAGCAAATCCCGGGGACCCTGCAGGTCCTCGGGATTTGCTTCAAGATATCTCCAGCATCCATCGACCCCAGGCGATGGGGCGCGCCATGCTCCAGGCACGTGGAAAGAGGTTCAGGAACGGTTATAGGCGTTCGATTTGCTTCGAACGCCCAAATCCAAATAGCGCATAAAAACGGGCCGGAGGCGCTGTTTCTCACCTCCGGCCCGGATATTCATGGGCATCACCTCCTTGTGATTGAGGAAATTTCATCCGAAGACCATGTACACGAGCATAGATAGCATTGCCAGGATGCCGAGCATTACAAAAACATCTGCGAATCCAGATTCGCTGTTCCCGTTGGGAGGTGCGGTGGCCCTTGCCCCATCCATCCAGGCCGCCTGCAAAAGTATTGTCAGCACCAGACCGGCGATTATTGCCAACAGAAGAGTGTCCATTTTTCTCCCTCCTCGCTACATCAATAGCACGCCAACCAGCACCGCCGATATCGCAAGAAGTACAACGTCCAGTATTTCAACGCGACCAGCACCGGTCATAATGTCGGTTCCGTTGCTGTAGGTCGCATCCGTGTTTCCAACGAGCCTGCACTCCTGAATTGCTGCAACGATTGCCATCGCTATGACCAGAATCTCTGCCGCAATGATCTTCATCTCTGCCACCCACTCTCCACATATTGCCTGTCTGACCGTCCTCATTGAATCCGCCTTCATAGTAACACCGGGGAGGAAGGGAGGCTTGACAGTTGGCGTATAACTCACTGGCTGTTTTGCGGCGTTTCACGTACGATTTTCTTGCGGGATTCTGACTGGTGGCTGCAAGAAGCTGACACGAGGTCGAAGACTGGAGCAGGAGGGGTTACCTCATTTCCACAAGGCCATGTTTGTACAGCTCTCCCACGATGTCGAGGGCATTCTGCCCTTTGCGTCGCAGGATCTCTTCCAGCGTCG
>WFSD01000010.1 GCA_015486235.1 Anaerolineae bacterium | reverse complement strand
CCTATGCGACGCGTGCGCTGCGAAATGGCGTGGATCTGGCAACGCTGTCACGCCTGCTTGGGCACGAGAACATCACCACCACGGCGCGGTACTTACATCCGGACGAAGCGAAAGTGGCGGCGATGGTGGAGGGGTTGTAAGCGAACCAAACACGGCGAAGCGCCGCATCGATTGCCCGCTCCTCTGCATTGCACAACAATTTCGGGCCAAGACGGTCCCCGCTTTTCCTCACCGCCTCTCGATCGCCGGAAGCAGAACATAAATCCCCATCACATCAGCCGGAAGCTGAGGTCGCACAGTGACCATTTCTTCCTTTGTTAGCTTGCGCACACGTTTATGAGCCTGCAACAGCCGCTTTGCCCTTTCCTCAGCTAATTCCGTGAAGTGTGGATTCAGATCCTCAATCCACGCCAAAGCTTCACCCAGCCACTCCGCTTTTTCCGCCTCACTAACATTTGCTACCGGACGTGCTTCCTTCAATAACCCCAGCACCTTTTGTTCCTCCAAGGCAACCATCTTCCCAGGTCTTCCCTCAACCCCCCATACTATCGCTTCCTCTGCTAACGTATCGCCCTTACCCTGGGACTTTAACAAGTATCTTTGCCGCAGGAGGAACAAAGTAGTGCGCCTGTCCACAGCGTCCGTCCTGATCACTCCGGTTCTTGAAGCAGGTGGAGCGTCTTCCGATGCATCCAACGCTTCGCCAATGAGATATTCTGACAACGACGTAGTTAGCGGATGATTACGCCCAACATACGTGAAATCCTGAGGTGCCGGCGATTTGAATGAGATCGGGAGTGTTTTCTCACTCCCCAAGTGTTCTTTCAACGGGGTGGGAAGCGGATCCAGGTAAACCCTCCATCCTTTGCTTGTCTTCCGAAGTGGGCTATTCAGCCTTTGGCAAGCCGTGGTTACAAACCTTTCCACCGCTTCAGGATCCCCCAATACTGCGTCTGTTTCCTCAATCTCTCTGGAGACCTCCGCAGGTTTGATGGCGTGCTGTGCAAAAAGCGTCCGGCTCTTTTTCTCTCGTTTGACGGCTTCATCCCATTGCTTGTGCACAAGCCCCACCGTGGTTTCTTTTTCGTCCGGGAAAAGGGAAAGTTGTTGATAGTCCGCTTGCTCGCCATGCAGGAAAAGGGACTTTAAGACTGCTTCCATGACAGTCTCGCTATTCATGGGTACGGGGACGTATATGCCCAGATCCCGGTGTATCTCCACAGCTTTTCTTATGAGAACTTTCAGGACGGCGCCATCAATCGGGTTATCCTGTCCATACAAGAGCACCGCCCTTACAGTCGGAGACCTTTGACCGAACCGATCTACCCGGCCTTCCCTTTGCTCCAGGCGATTCGGATTCCACGGGAGGTCGTAATGTACCACAGCATTGAAGGCGTCCTGCAAATTGATTCCTTCGCTGAGGCAGTCAGTGGCCACTAGAACTCTTCTTGGCGATCTGGAAAGCTCTTTAACCCTAAGCCGCCGTTCTTCCTCTGGGAGAACGCCTGTTATGGAGATGATGTGCACGTCGCCCCACTTGGGAGTCAGCCTCTTTCTCAACTCATCCGCCACGTAATTGGAAGTATCTATGTACCTGCACCAGACGATGGGATGGTACCCCTCTTCCAAAAGGCCATCCACGACTTCTGCAGCTTTTTCTATTTTCGTGTCTCGATTGCCGCGTATCTCTGCTGCTCTTCTGGCAAATCCTCGGAGCTTGTGTCGCTCGCTCTCTTTCAACTGCTGGGTGGCCTTCCCAACAACAAAAGCCGGAGTTACGTCCACGCTTCCCTCATTATCTGCGGCGTCCAGCACATACGGCTCGAACAAGCTATCGTCCGCTCCTCCCGATTCCTCTATTTCCTCTTCTATTCGCCTAGCGCGGGCTTCCAGTGCTGCGCGGGCCGACGCTGGACTCGACATCAGTGACCTAAGGAGCGAAAGAGCAGTCCAGTACCGTATACGTCGTTGAAATCCCCTCATCGTCTCTCCAGACCTGACTATTTCTCTGGCGAAAGCGTAGACATCCTCGAAAAGCTTCTTGTATGCTGGGTCCAGCCTGTAGGTTTGCTCCGAGGATACACGCTGAGGAAACGGCGTTTCTGTACCAAGCCATTCCTCAACATCTTTCCGCCGTCTTTGTACAAAATGCATAGCCAGCTTGCGCCTTTTGCTGTCCGAAAGGTGTTGGAAATCCCACTTTTCGAATTCCGGTTTGAGCAATCCTAACAACGACTGGAAAGATTCCTCGACTCCGCTGTGAGGGGTGGCTGTCAAGAGCAGTAGATGCCGGTCAGATTTTGCAGCTATCCTGCTGAGAAGTTGGTACCTTTGTTGTTGGGACTTAGAGCGTCCAGCAGGCCTGGACGCCCCGTGAGCCTCATCTACGATGACAAATTCAGGACAATCTGTCTCGAACACAGCCCTCCTCTTGGGAGATTTGGCGAAGTCTATGCTGACGACCATGTACGGATAGTATCCAAACACACTGATGTCCCTACGGGGCATTTCACGCTCGAGTCTGGCGATCGTTCCAGACCCAACGATCACAGCATTGATGTTGAATTTCTCCGCAAGCTCCTTTTGCCATTGATCGCAAAGATAAGGAGGGGTTAGGACCGCCAGTCTGCGTATCTCTCCACGATCCAGGAGTTCCCTAGCGATCAGACCAGCTTCAATGGTTTTCCCTACACCTACATCGTCCGCTATGAGCATCCGGACAGAGCTTAGGCGAAGCGCCATTATGAGGGGCACGAACTGGTAAGGACGAGGCCGAACAGATATTCTTCCCATGGACCTGAACGGCCCCGCCCCGCTGCGCAGGCTTAGCCGGACAGCGTCCCACAGGAGCATAGCCGATGCGAAATCCCCACCAGATCTCTTTACATCCGGCAAGGGGAAAGTGGCGGGAGATACCTTTTCTAAGCCAAGCGGCAGGTAAATAGCGGTGGTCTCCCGTTCACTTCCACTCAACGGACGCAACTTTAGCAGCTCGCGATGGCTTGATGGCAGTACTATCCATTCACGGTCGCGAACGGAAACAATCGTGCCCGGCCGATATCTGGCAAAAGATGACGAACGGATCATAGTTAAGTTTCTCCCTTCCCCCTTTCAAATACATCCCCATACTCCCTCACCTGCTCTTCAAAATCCCGATCGTACCGTATCACAACGACGCGGTAGCCCAGCTCACGGAGATCGGTTCGGATTTCAGCATCCTTAGCACGCATCTCTGGGCTGTCGTGGACGCTCCCATCGCAGAAGACGCAGACGTGCCCACTCTCATAGTAAAAGTCTGCCTGTGCAGGATAGTCAGGAACATTGTACTGTGCGTGGTCAGGGAGGCGCCGTCCGGTGCGATACAGATGTCTGATAAACCGGCGCTCTAGTTCGGAGGCAGGGTCGGTTCGCTCCAGGAGCCAGCGGTAGTGCTCATCGTAATCACGCTGTCCGTGCTGCAAGCGCACGGCACCTCCGGCCAGATCAAGAAGCATGTCCCGCACCAGGTGGCGGTCCAACAATGGATGGTCACGCTGGTTGCTGTAGGAGAGAAGACAATCGTAGCAAGCATGTGCACAGCCATCCGGGTCAGAAGGCGGGCGCAAGTCTTCTCCTTCGAGCGTAAAGTGACAAATATCCAGAGCTGCGCGAGCTACTTCAGCCAAAGCACCTGGCTCTTCAACAAGGCGTCCCAGGATGCCCAGACCACCTTCTGCTGCTTCCCAGAGCAGAATGGCCCGGTGTTCTCCCTCGCCAACACGCTCGGAAGCAAGCTCCCGCTCATCAACCTGGAAGACAGCTTCAATGCCACGCTCCAGCGCCGCTTGCAGGCTTGCCAACGTGTTTTCGTCAGCGTCCGCCTGTGCCGCTCTCACCAGGAGGATATTTCGGGTATCACGAACGACCAGGCGCACTCCACCGCGCACTTCATGGGCTATACCTTGGGCAGCAGGCGTGGACAGGTCGTCCGGCTTTCGAGCCCAGTATCCTGTCTGCATATCCAGAAAAAAGCCAGTCTCGTGAGAGCGTTTCCACCCATGGTTTATGCGCCAGAGCGTTGCAGCAGGCCCATAGGTCAGGCGGAGGAGAAGCGTCCCATCATCGGCTCGGGCCTCAGCTTCGGCTCGGCGGAGTCCGCCCGCCGTGGGTGCGAAGCGGAAATGGGTCGTGACCTTATATCCCTCCCGTACGCGTTCCTCCTCGTCACAGGTGATACGCTCCACGCCTTGAGCGACGACGTCTGCCATTTCGAAGAACAAGGTGCTGTGATCACTGGTAGTGGCATCGAGGACAGTGCCACAGTGCTCGCATACATCCACATCGGCCCGCTCCCCAGCGTAGAAATAGCCGCAGACCTTGCACACTTTGGCCCGCACAAACCGCTCTTCTGCGCCGCCTGGAGGCAGTTGTGTCCGCACAACACGATACTTGCGCCCTTCGTGGTAAAGTATGTTACGGGGTCCAAACTCGGTGAGGGCCAGGAAACGAGGACGAGAGAAGAACTCACCGGCGTTCCCGCGCAGGGGAAGGAAAGCCCGGAT
>WFSD01000009.1 GCA_015486235.1 Anaerolineae bacterium | reverse complement strand
GCGGGCAGCCGTTCCGAAGGAAGTTTACATTATCCAGGAGATGCCGGTGACGCCCGTGGGGAAGATTTTCAAGCCCAAGCTGCGCTGGGATAGCACGCGGCGGGCTTACGAAGAGGCGCTGGCGTCTGTCGCTGGCATGGTGGGTTCGTTGAAAGTCGAAGTCGGACCTCACCCTGTCCACGGCACCATGGCGAAGGTTCTGGTCTCCGGGGCCGGAGATAAGGAGGTTGTGGAGAAAGCGATCTACGATGCTCTGAAGGACTACACCATCAGGTACGAGATCGTCTGGGCGTGAGAATGGGGTGGACACTTAAGCGCTCTCTTTCCAGACACCTTCGCCTTGGCTCAGAATGATGCTGTGGAAACAGGGTTTGTCCCTGACCGAAGGCTTGCCTCTGCTCATGCGCCGCTGCCCACTTCTTGCGTACAGTTTCCGAACGTTCTCCGATGACGCAGGACTTCTGGTTGCCGACGTTTCTCTGCTTCGCTCTCCCAGCAGGGCAGCCCGATTGTCAAAAGTCCAAAAAATGTAAGTTTTGACAAATCGGGCTCCTGAGATATAATCGGATGAAAACGGTGATGGAGTCCACCGAATAAGCGCCTCTTTCGGCTAATGACTCCTGCCATAGCTAGACATCCCGGCAGGAGTCTCTTCTTTTGAACCGCCCCCGCCGGACAACCGGGAGGAGTTTTCTCATGTCCGTCGCTTCCGAATCGCCGGAGAAAGCGAACTTTGGTAGCATCCTGTTCGCAAAGCCTGAGGAGTATCCGAAGGCAGGCGTGGTGATGCCCGAGCTCTTTATCAAAAGGGAGCCATTGCAGACCAGCTACGGGAAAGACCTCTACTGGAAGATATTCGTCGGTGCACTCCATCGGGCGCCGGAGCCATCTTGAGGAGTGGATGATGCAGATAGACCTGATAACCCTGGACATCAAGCTTGCCATGAGAGAACCCGGCTGCCCGATTTGCCGGTTGCGGCAGAGAACAGAAAAACGCTATCTGTTGGGAATCCTGCGGGAAAACGTGAACGACTCCGCCACGAGGGCGAAGATTTCGAGATCGTGGGGGTTCTGCCCGAAGCACGGATGGCAGCTTCAGCACCTGGAAGAGGATATCTGGCACGATGGGCTCGGAAACGCCATCATCTACCAGGATTTGACGAGGCAGGTTATCTCCTGGCTGGGTTCGTTTTCCTCCGTTCAGGAGCAGGTGCAGAGTGAGCGTTTGCCTAAGAAGATAGCCGGCAAAGTGAGGAAATTCCTGGGCAAATCGGCCGGGGGCGGAGGTGGAGTTTGTCCGGCCTGCGCCATGGGGGCTCAAAGCGAGCGCACTTACCTGGAATGGATGGCTCGATGGCTGCCGCAGCCTGAATTCCGCGATCTATACGAATCCTCCGATGGACTTTGTCTCGACCACCTGCGATACGCACTGGACATAGCCGAGGAGAAGAATCCAGAAGCGGTGGGGATACTGGTCGGGACTGCTCTGGATAAGCTCCGCACCCTGGACGAGAGATTGGAGGAGTACATCGGGAAGCACGGCTGGCACAGGCACACGGAGGAAATGTCCGGGGAGGAGCTTGCGTCCTGGAAGAAAGCCGTGGCGTTCTTCTCTGGCGAAGAGAATGCCTGCCCATGAGAGTCATGAGTTCGGCAGCCAAAAGATGGGTGCCGGGCCGGGGCAAGGCGCGCCGCGGGTGGTGATTTTGCCGTCTTGCAATTCCATCAATGCTTTCACCAGTGCCAGCCCACCGTGATTTTTCCTTCGGGCGTGTGCTGAACGGCGCCAGGTCGAAGTGGACGAAAGGCGAAAAGAAATCCCAAAAGTTTTTGTTCCTTTGCGTTGAGAAAGCGCCGCTATCGAAGAGACAGCTCGGCGGGTCCCGCGATCCGCCACTTCACTTTTTTAAAAGGAGATTGTCATGTCTCACCCCCTGACCTGGCTGGCCAAAGAGCGCCGAGGAACGGCATTCTGGGTTTTGCTGGCAGCAACTGCGATGGTGTTTGCTGCCATCAGCGCACTGGACGTGCCCCTGCACACATCAGCCGCGCCAAACGGCATCGTCTCCTTTGAATTGGCGAGAAACCCCGCGACAGCGCAGGCCATCCTGGATTCATGGGACGGTTCGGCGCGCGTCTACGCGGGTTTGAGCCTGGGCGTGGATTACCTTTTCATGGCGCTCTATGCATCGACGATTGCATTGGGCTGTGTCCTGGTGGGGACGCGGCTGGGCGGTGTGACGGCTCGACTGGCGACGTGGCTGGCGTGGGCTCAGGTTTTGGCCGCTACGCTGGATGCTGTGGAAAATTGGGCGCTGATTCGCTGGCTGCTGGGCTCTCGTACTGCCTTTTGGCCGCCTGTGGCGGCCTGGTGCGCCACGGTCAAATTTGCGCTGGTAGGGCTTGGGCTGGCATTTGTGCTCTGCGGGGCAGTGATGTCGCTGGTGCGAGGGCGGCGGTAAGGGCTCGTGCATTGTTGCAAGTTGAAGTAAAGCATCTATGCCTTTGAAGAGCCCACAAATGTAGCCACGATTGCAGGTACCCCTTACTATCCGAACTCGTACGAGGGTGAGGGCTATGCTATAATGAGCCTTAGCGCCGGACAAAGGAGGAAACAATGGCATCCAGTGCCCAAGCAAAAAAGTCCTCACGCAGAGCAACATGGCCCCACATCCTGGTAAGCGGCTCTCTTCTGTTCTTCCTGAGCCTGTTCGCCCTGGAACTCACCGGAAACCCAAACCTTTTCCCGACAGTGGTGATGCTTGGAGCTTTCTTGATACCGGTCACTTACGTCGTCTTTCTCTACGACCATCAGCATTTGAGCTCCATCACACCAATCGGTCTGGCGCTGGGATTCGTCTACGGAGGCGTGCTCGGCGTATCTGCGGCAGCGGTGTTGGAACCGCTGTTCATCCACCATCTCGCCTTTTCGACAGCTTTCGTTGTTGGATTTGCCGAAGAGTTCGCCAAGATGATCGGCGTACTGGCTCTCGGATGGCACATGGAGAACAAATCCGAGATCAACGGAATCATGCTGGGAGCTGCAGCAGGCATGGGATTCGCTTCGCTGGAAAGCAGCGGTTACGCTTTCACGGCATTCCTCCTCAGCCGAGGGAACATAGATGCCGTAGTGAACACTATGCTCATGCGAGGGGTCCTTTCACCGCTGGGGCATGGGACATGGACGGCAATCCTGGCAGGAGTGCTGTTCCACGAAAGCAGGAACGGCCGCTTTCGTATCACTTTCAACGTCGTGAAAGCTTACATCCTCGTTTCTGTCCTGCACGGTTTGTGGGATTCCCTCCCAACCCTGTTTTCCATGCTCCCGATAACAGGTCTTGATTTCTTCGTAGGTGAAGCGCTCGTCGGAGGCACGGGGTTGATCATTCTCTGGCTGCGCTGGAGAGAGGCCAGAAGAAAACAAGCGTTGGAGAAAATGCCATGAAATATCGCACACTCGGCTATATGCTTCCCCCGATCCCGAAGGAACTGGAGGGGCTGGAAGAGCTGGCGCTGGACCTGCGATGGTCTACCAGCCACGCTTCTGATGCGATCTGGAAGCGGCTGGACCGGGAGCTTTGGGAATCCACCCGCAACCCATGGCTGATTTTGCAAACCATTGCTGCGACTAAATTGGAGGAACTGGCCGCTGATCCCGCTTTCGTTGCTCTCGTCCGGGATCACGTAGCTTCCTATCACAAAGCCATGCGGAAAAGCCCATCCTGGTTCGAATCTCAAGGGCCCGAAGACGAGATCACCATTGCTTACTTCTGCATGGAGTTCGGGCTCAGCGAGGCTTTACCAATCTACTCTGGCGGCCTGGGAATCCTGGCCGGGGACTACCTGAAAACTGCGAGCGATCTAGGTATTCCTGTCGTTGGGGTTGGCTTGCTTTACCAGCAAGGGTACTTCCGTCAGGTCCTCGATGCCAGCGGGCAGCAACACGAGTACTATCCTTTCAACGACCCCGGACAACTCCCGATCATGCCTGCCAGAGAGGCCAATGGAGAATGGGCGATGGTGAGCGTGGAGTTTCCGGGACGCACCCTGTGGCTTCGGGCGTGGAAAGCAATCGTGGGGCGAGTGACGCTCTACCTGCTGGATAGTAACGTGCCCATGAACAGCCCTGCGGATCGCGGCATCACCAGCGAGCTGTACGGCGGCGGGTCTGAAACGCGCATCCAACAGGAAATCATCCTGGGAATCGGCGGATGGAGGCTATTGCGCAAGTTGGGAATCGCCCCTGACGTGTGCCATTTGAATGAAGGACATGCCGCTTTTGTGGTGCTCGAGCGTGCGAGGGATTGGATGGAGGAACACCGAAAGCCCTTCG
>WFSD01000008.1 GCA_015486235.1 Anaerolineae bacterium | reverse complement strand
GCAGCTTCTGACATGGTCCCCTCCACACGCTTGGGATCACGCAGCACTTGCCCCAGCATCTGATACCCGCCACAGATGCCCACCACCGCAGTCCCTTCACCGGCCAAACGCAGGATTGCACTGTCCAGTCCCTGCTTCCGCAGCCAGGCCAGATCGGCCATAGTGCTTTTGGTGCCGGGTAGGATCACGGCGTCAGGGCGGCCTAACGCATGGAGAGACGAGACGTAGCGCAGCCGCACCCCTGGCTCAGCGGCCAATGGGTCGAAATCGTCGAAATTGGCGATGTGGGGCAGGTGGATCACCGCGATATCCACCGCGTCAGGCTTGCCCCCGAGTTGGGGAGGTGAGGAAAGCGCATCTACCCGCTCTAACCTGAATGGGGAGAAATGGAGGGCAGGTTGTTCCAGAGCCACAGCATCCTCAGCCGGGATGACCAGATCAGTCAGATAGGGAACTACCCCCAGCACCGGGACGCCACTCCGTTCCTCCAGAATGCGCACACCATCGGCGAAGAGATCCGGGTCTCCTCGGAATTTATTGACCACGAACCCGCGCACTAAGGTGCGCTCGGCGGGGAACAACAGCCAAAGGGTTCCCAACAGTTGAGCAAAAATGCCGCCCCGGTCCACGTCGCCCACCAGTAGCACGGGGGCCTGAGCATAGAGCGCCACGGCCATATTGACGATGTCCCCCGCACGCAGGTTGAGTTCGGCCGGGCTGCCGGCCCCCTCGATGACCACCAGTTCATAGGCCGACCGTAGCCGATTTAGTGCGGCAGTGACCACCGGCCAAACCTCCTCCTTGTACTGGTAATATGTGCCGGCTTTCAGGGTCCGCCATGGTCGGCCCAGCATCACTACCTGGGCCCGGGAATCGGTCTCTGGCTTGAGCAGGACGGGGTTCATGTCGGCCGTAGGTTCGATGCCCGCTGCTGCCGCCTGAACGGCCTGGGCCCGCCCGATCTCTGCCCCGTCAGCGCAGACGGCCGCGTTATTGGACATGTTCTGTGCTTTGAATGGCGCCACCCGTATCCCTTGCCGTGCGAAGATGCGGCACAGCGCCGTGACCAACAGACTCTTCCCCACCGATGAGCTCGTGCCCTGAACCATGAGAACCTTGGCTGTCATCTGCGGCCTCCGTTATAATGATGAGTATCATTCAACGCCGTCAGGATAGCTCCTCGTTGTATAGGATTACAACACACCCACAATGATCCGCCGTGGGCCATCAGCAGCACCACCTGGTTAGCCAAGTCTTCTTGCCAAGCTGCCAGCACTACACGATGGCGCCAGCGGATCTCATCGTGCACCGTCCTCGCCAGACCCCAAAGTTCATCTCTCGAAACCGGGGGGCGAGGTACACGGGGAGCGCGTGGGGCTACGCGATGATCTCGGGCGTCTTCCTGGCCCCCGGCAAGTCACTGGTGTAGACGGCGTGGATCGTCATATCGGCGAGGCGCTGTTCCAGCGCCACGGCCTGCCGCTCCCCGACAGGGCTCAATGCCACGTTGATCTGCCCTTGATAGCGGCGCTGCGCATTCCGGGTTGTCTCACCATGCCGCGTCAGCAGTAACCTGGTCAAGATTGGCGCCTTATCTAATTTCCGCCCAGCGCCTGGATCAGTTGCTGGTTCTCCTCCGGCCGGCGGGTGGCAATGCGCACGTAAGCCGGCAGCCCAAAAGATGCACCATCCCGCACCAGGATTCCCTGGCGAAGCAGTGTCTGTCGGAAGCGAGCTCCGTTCCCCACCTGTAAGAGAAAAAAGTGGGTGGCAGAAGGCAAGGGGATCAGCCCCAAGCCGGTCAGATTTGCCCGAAAGTCCGCGTTGGCCTGGGCCAGCCAAGTCAGCGACCGTTGCAGGTAGGTTTCATCCTCCAGGGCAGCCACTCCCGCGGCCTGAGCCATGGCGTTAACGTTCCATGCCGGCCGCACAGCCGCCAGGGCAGCGATCACTTCCGTAGGGCCGACGGCGTAGCCCAGGCGCAGGCCGGCCAGGGCGTACTCCTTGGTCATGGAGCGCAAAACCAGCACGTTTGCCGCCTGCAGCTCTAAGGCGGAACGGCCGGATGCCACAAATGGGAGATAGGCTTCGTCTATGACAAACAATGTCTGCGGTGCGGCTTCCACCAGCGAGCGCAACTCTTGCAAGGAAAGGTACTGACCAGTGGGATTGTTCGGGTTGCACAGGAAAGCCACCCGGGGGCGCAGGTCGTGCACCGCTTCGGCGACGAGGACCACGTCCACCGCGAAATCGTCCTCAGCTTTGGCCCACCATGGATGTACCAATCCTCCCATCAGCCGCACCACCCGAGCGTATTCGCCGAACGTTGGCTCAACGATGAAAATTGTATCACCGGAACGCACGTAGGCCAACGCCAGCAGCAAGAGGAGTTCACTCGCGCCGTTGCCGACCACAATGGCCTGCGGGGATACACCTAGCCGGGACGCCAGCGCCTGCCGCAAGGCCAGTGACTCCCGGTCGGGATAGCGATCCAGCGGCACGCCAGCCACTGCCTCCCGTACCCGGGGCGAGGGGCCGTAAGGGTTGCTGTTGACACTGAAATCCAGCACGTCCCCGGGGGACAGGCCAAGCCGCGCCATCTCCTCGAAATCCAGCGCGCCATGAACGACCCGCGGATTTGTCCGAACACAAAAGCGAGGTTGCATCAGCATTGAAAATAAACCCCTCTCGTAGAGGTGATACTCCTGGTCGTCCCTATGATCGACTCCGTGCACCAATGAAAACTACCAATACGACGGCCGCCAAGACTGTGCCCAAACGCATCAGATGCACTGCCCGACCAATATCGCCCACTCCGGCATCTCCCAGCCCTGCCCCCAGCCGGTACTGGCCCGCTTTTTCCAATTCCACCCCCAACGCGCCGGCCATGGCACTCATGGGCCGGCCAGCGTTGGGGCTTGCGGTCTTCCCCCCATCCCGGCGAAGAACACGCAAGGCACGGCGCGCGTCCGCGCCGGTCAAGGGCGCAGCCAGAACGAGCAAGCCAGCAGTGAGGCGCGCAGGCAACAGATTGGCCAGGTCATCCAGGCGGGCCGGCGCCTTGCCCAGCCATTCGTGGCGTTGATCATGGTAGCCTAGCATGGCGTCGACAGTGTTGATGAAACGGTAAGCCAGGGAGGCCGGCAATCCGCCCAGAGCGTAGTACAGCCAGGGTGCGACCACGCCGTCGCTGCTGTTCTCGGCCACCGACTCTATGGTGGCGGCGGCCACTTGCGCTTCATCCAAGTCATCCGTTGCGCGGCTCACCAGGTGCCAGCGTACCAGACGGCGTGCCTCCGACAAGTCACCTTTCGCCAGGGCAGCCTGCACCTCGCCAGCTGCAGAGGCCAGTCCCTGCCGGGAAAAGGTGACCTTGAACAAACCAGCTTCCACCAGCCAGCGCCAGGGCAGTGGCAAGCGGGCCACGACGCGCTCCCCAACATAACCCAGGCCGCCGATAACCATTGCCCCGCCAGCGGTGAGCAACGACCCGTAGATCAAGGGGGCCAGGCGTCCCTGGCGCGGGGCGTGACGTTCCGCCGCGGCAATGACTTTCCCCATCCAAGCCACCGGGTGGTAGCGATTGGATGGGTCCCCTAACACTTGATCTAACACCAGTGCCAGCAGGAAGGGCACAGAGCGTTGCACTCCTCGGGATGACCATCCCGCCAGTTGCTGGTGACGGCCGCCTTTTGGCAGTTTTGACATCATGGTGTGATCTCCGATCGCGATCTCTTATATCAGGGCTCCCAGCGTCTGACGCACGCACTGCCCGATGAGCCAGCCCACCCTTGTTGCCGGGCCAGCGTAGGGCAGAGTCTCCCCTCGACCGGTATAGGCCACCACCAGCGCATCGGTCGAAGTCCCAGTTGCTGGAAAGCCATCCGGCGTGCGCACCCCTCCCTCCAGCAGCAGGTAAGCCTTGGCTTCCGTCGCCGTGATGACGGCATTGACCAATGCGGCCGGGCTCAAGTTGCCGTCCACCAGTAGGATGATGTTGATCGTGCCAGCGGCCAGAGGAGCTGGAGAACTGAGACCAGCGCAGGTCGGATTGCTCAACCCGGCAGTCACAATGGCGGCAACGGTCAGGCTGCCAGCATGCAAAGCGACTGTCTGAACCCGATCCAGGTACGCGGCCGTCATCAGCCCGACGAAAGGCTCGTCGATGCCATGCTCACCAGCAAATCCTCGCAGGTCGCCGGGGGGATCCGGGTGACTATAGCCCTTGATCACGTGACGATTGATGATATAGTGCGCTTGGGTGAACCCACCGCCCACGACGGCTGAAGCCAGCATTTTCAGAGGCCGTTCGCTGTGGAGCACCAGAACCTCCGGCGTCAAAGATGCGGTAAGGAAAGGGAAATCGAGCTTCACGAGTAACTCCCAACAACGACAACCAACAAAACCAGAACCTCCGTCAGCTCACAGATGGCCCCGTAGATGTCGCCCGTCAGTCCGGGCAGCCGGGACAGGGCAAAGCGGGCCAATACCCACGTCGTAGCAGCCACTAACGCTGCCGCGGCCAACCCCAGCCAACCACTGGCAATCCCAACCGTGATCAACGCGATAACTGTTGCTACGATCAGTTCGCGCCGGCCGGCATGATCCTTCAGCGCGCGCCCCAACCCCTGGGAGCGACCGTAGGGGAAGGCGATGACCGCCAGGCTCATGGCCCAGCGGCCCAGCGTGGGGGCCACGAGCAAGGCGAGGGTATAATCCGGCAAGGCGGCCAGGGCGGCGTATTTCACCAGCAACAGCGCCACCCCGCCAGCCACGGCAAAAGCCCCCACCTGCTCGTCACGCAGGATGCGCAAGCGATCCTCGGCCGTAGCGCCGCCAAAGAGACCGTCGCAGGTATCCAGGAAGCCATCCAAATGCAATGCACCTGTGAGGATGATCCAGACAGCTAAAACCAGCGCGGCGGTGACATTCCCCGGGAGGATGATCCGCAGGCCGGCACGCAGGCCAACCAGTACCAGGCCTAGCAAAACGCCCACCAGAGGAAAGTGACCCACAGCCGCGCCCAGCTCCGTCATTGTAAAAGGCCGGCGGATCAGCGGCGGGGCAATGGTCAGGAACTGAAGCGCAGCCAGAAATGGGATTCCGATACTGGAATTCCAGTTTCTGATTTCCGGTTCCCTACTTTTTCTCTCCACATTCTATTCCTTGTCCGCAACGCCTGCTTCCTCGAACGTCGCCATCTCATCCAGGATTCTGCAGGCAGCTTCAACCAGGGAAATGCCGATCGCCGCACCCGTCCCTTCGCCCAGACGCAGATCCAGGTCCAGCAGCGGCTGTAGCTTCAGCCAATCGAGCATGATGCGATGCCCCTGTTCCTGGGAGCGATGGGCGGCGATGAGATAGGCGCGCACCTGAGGGGCCAGGCCGACGGCTATCATAGCCGCGGCCGTGGAGATGAAGCCATCCACCACCACCGGCCGGCGATGGGCCGCAGCAGCCAGCATCGCTCCGGCCAACCCGCCGATCTCGAATCCCCCTACCTTGGACAGCACACCCAGCGCGTCATCGGGATCGGGCCGATTGACAGCCAGAGCCTTTTCTACTGCAGCGACCTTACGGGCCAGGCCTGCATCGTCCACGCCGGTACCCCGACCCACCACGTTCGATGCAGGCAGGCCTGTCAACGCGCAAGCGATGGCCGCCGAGGGTGTGGTGTTGCCGATGCCCATGTCGCCCGTACCCAGGATGTCCAGGCCTCGGGCCAGCTCGTTTTCCACCACCTCTGCGCCGGCTTCCAGGGCGCGCACGGCCTGTTCGCGGGTCATGGCGGGGCCGGCCGCGATGTTAGCCGTGCCCCGGGCCACTTTTTTATCCACCAGACCAGGATGTGGCTCCAGTTCGACGGCCACCCCCAGATCTACCACGACCACCCGCGCCCCCACGTGACGGGACAAGACATTGATAGCCGCGCCACCGCGCAGGAAATTGTAAACCATTTCCGGTGTGACCTCCTGCGGGAAGGCGCTAACACCTTCAGCGACGACTCCGTGGTCGCCAGCCATGGTCGTGATGACCTTATGCCGGATGTGGGGCCGGGGATTACCGGTAATGCCGGCGATCTGGATGGATAAATCCTCCAGCCGGCCCAGGCTACCCCGGGGTTTGGTCAGGACATCCTGTCGGGCACGAGCTGCCGCCATGGCTTCCTGGTCAAGCGGACCGATTTGGGTAATAAGATTTTCAAGTGTCATACGCTGTTTTTCCTCATTTTATTCTTTCTGACATGCTGTCACAAAGCGGACAGCCAATTCTGGCTTGGTCCAGAAGTGCAGGTGCAGGTACGAGGCCCACAGGCTACCCAAGCTGGCACCTTCTGGATGGGATTGGTCCCTGTCACGGGGCGATTGTAGAATATAAGCTGGGGGCAGATTGTCGGGACGGCCCTCCCAGTCTGAGTAGTGAAACTCGTGACCACGGACACTCTCACCCTCGGCAAACAGCCAGGAATTGCCGGCAGCCCTGGCGACCCGGTAGCCCATGGTCAGCCGGTCAATCATCCGCGAACGCCCTGGCAGCAGGCCTACCATGGAATGCTCATTTCCCTCCAAGTCAATTATGGACTCAGTCAGGTACATCAAACCGCCACACTCAGCATAGATGGGCATGTTTTGCACGTGCGCCTCGTGCAAAGTGGCTCGCATGGCCGCATTGGCCCCCAATCGAGCCGCATAGACTTCCGGGAAGCCACCGCTGAGGATAACGCCAGCCGTGCCCGGAGGCAGAGAAATGTCCCGCAACGGGCTGAAGAAGGCGATCTCGGCCCCGGCCGACCGTAGCAGGTCCAGATTATCTTCGTAGATGAAGTTGAACGCTTCATCCCGCGCCACAGCGATGACAGGGCGACCGCTTGTTAGATGGGGGCGAGAGGGAGGCCGGGGTCCAGAGTGCAAGGGGCCAGGAGGATGCAGCGGGTCGAGAGTATCCAAAGATGGTACCCTCTGGGCAATATCCACCAAGCGGTCCAGGTCCAGGTAACGAACCATATCATCGGCGGCCGCCCCGATAAAATCACGCCAACGACCTGGCTCGGCGGTGGGTATCAGGCCCAGATGCCGTTCGGGGATCTCCAGGGCAAGATCACGCGGCAGCCAGCCCAGGACGGGGAGGCCGGTCGCCTGCTGGATAGCTGCGGCCACACCGCGGCCATGACTATCACCTGCCACGCGGTTGACGATGATACCGGCTAAGGGCAGGTCCCGATCGAAAGCCTGATAGCCCAGAGCCACTGCGGCGGCGCTGCGCGCCATGCTGAAAGCATCCAGCACCAGCACTACCGGCGCGGCCAACAGTTTGGCGACTTCAGCGGTGCTCCCTTCTTCTCCCTCATAGCCAAAGCCGTCGTAGAGCCCCATAACACCTTCAATGACGGCCAGATCCGCATTCTCCATTGCGCGGGCGAACAGGTAAAACACTCGTTCCCGAGGAATCATCCACGTATCCAGATTGCGTGCAGAACATCCGGCCGCTAAGGTGTGGTAAGTGGGGTCGATGTAATCCGGTCCAACCTTGAAAGGCTGCACGCGCAGCCCGCTGCGCCGAAGTGCAGCAATGATCCCGACGGTCAGGGTCGTCTTGCCCACACCGCTATG
This sequence comes from Anaerolineae bacterium, assembly GCA_015486235.1. GTDB lineage: Bacteria > Chloroflexota > Anaerolineae > S016-19 > S016-19 > S016-19. The sequence goes on along the minus strand of WFSD01000008.1, from coordinate 4,168 downwards.
GGTACCGGCAATGACCAGGCGAGGGGCGCACTGGCCCCAGTCCCTGTTTGGCCTGGACATCGAAACTCTCACTACCTGCTTTTCATCTCCTGTTTGAGGCATTTCTCCTCACTCCGAGCAGCTTTGCCTATCCATTACAGGCACCTCTCGTACCGCTTTGCTTCCACCTGGAGCCCGGCTGGGTCTTGGCGGCAGCACGGGAGCCACTAAGGGGATATTGTAAACAGGATGGCAGGTGACGATCACCGGCACGCCGTAGGCGCGAGAAAGGTGTTCCGAAGTTAATACAGCACGAGGTGGCCCCACCGCCAGCAGGCGTCTCTCCGCCAGCAGCGCCACGCGATCAGCGTAAAGGGCTGCCAGGTTCAGGTCGTGGATGCTCACGATCACGACCAGCTTTTGCTCATACGCTAATCGCCGGACAAGAGAGAGAATAGCGCTCTGGTAGTGCAGATCCAGATTCGCCGTGGGCTCGTCCAGGAGCAGGATCTCGGGTTCCTGAACCAAGGCACGGGCAATGAGCACCCGCTGGCGCTCCCCGCCGGAAAGGGTTGTTATGGGGCGCTGGCGCAACTCGTACAGGTCCGTCTGATGTAAGACCCTGGCGATAACTTCTCGGTCCCGGCGGGTTAAGGGCAAGAACCAACCCCGATGTGGCATTCGGCCCAGAGCCACCACAACTTCTATCGTCAGAGAGGAATCACCCACCTCATGCTGGGGCACAAGGCCTATCAGCCGGGCCACCTCAAGGGTGGACAGGCGCCAAACGTCCCGGCCGTTTACCCGCACAGTGCCTCGCCGAGGACGCAACTGGCGTGCCAGTGCTCGCAGGAGAGTCGTTTTGCCAACTCCGTTGGGGCCGACCAGCGCCAAAATCTCACCCGGCCGTGCCTCTATCGCTATCTCCTGCAGAACCTCCCGTGTGTTATAGCCCAGTGCTACATTTTTTGCTTTTACCGCGTCCATGGTTCACCCCGCCTCAGCAACCAGAGGAAGAAAGGAACACCCAGCAGAGAAGTGAGCACGCCCACAGGGAGTTCCACCGGTGCCACAATCGTCCGTGCTAAATCATCTGCCAGCACAAGTAACAACCCACCAACAAGGGCGCTCATCGGTATCTGGAGGCGATGGGCGCCACCGACTAACCGCCGCGCTGTATGAGGAGCCAGCAGGCCTACAAAGCCGATGATGCCTCCGCTGGAAACGGCTGCGGCAGTGATCAAAGTTGCAGCGAGGACGATCGCCGTGCGGGCCCACAGGAGGTTGAGGCCCAGTGCCTGCGCAGTCTCCTCACCAAGAGTAAGGGCATCGAGTGGACGGGCCAAGCTCCACAGAAAGCCAATACCTATCGCCACCAAAGGCGCCACCATCCTCAATTCAGGCCAGCTACGACCGCTGAGCCCTCCCATCAGCCAGGCAAGTATCTCATGCAAGTCGCTGTCCCCAAGGAACATGAGTAGCGAAACAGCAGCAGAAAGAAGCATGCCCAAGGCAACTCCAGCCAACACCAAGTTGACCGCAGAGACGCGGCCCCCGGCCTGAGCAATTATGTAGACAAGGGCCACCGCCAACAGCGAGCCAACGAACGCTGCCGACGTCACCGCGTTGATGTTGAGGATAATGGCAAGCGTCGCCCCCAAAGCAGCTCCACCCGAGGCACCGATGATGTAAGGATCCGCCAACGGATTCTGGAATAGAGCCTGGTATGCAGATCCCGAAACGGCCAGCCCGGCGCCGATGCTCAACGCCAGCAGCGTGCGAGGTAGCCGTAGGTCCCAGACGATGGCTACCGCTGTGTGGCTTAGGCTAGGGTCGGTATGCCGAAAGAGAACCGCTAGCACCTGGGCCGGTGGGATGGACACAGGCCCCATTCCCAGGCTGATCACGAGGGCGATGGCCAGGAACCCCGTAGTTGCAGCAAACATGAGAAACAGGCGGCCTCTCATACCAGTCGCGTCACCTCGTAACGGCGCTTCATGCCGCTATGGAGTGCGTGCACATGGCGTAGATACTGGCAGGCCGCGCCCACGGCGAGTGCCATCTCATCCATAGTAGGCCGCCTCCAGGGCGCGCCAGGAACGGGAATATACGCATCCAGCCGGTATGGTATCTCGGCATCCACAGACGCAATGAATGCGGCAATGCGCCGGATTTCAGGTGCATCGATGTACCCGGGGATGACAATGCTTTCCGAACGCAAAGATGCCCCCACACCGTACAAAAACTGGAAGTGCTCCAGGACAGGGGCGACATCCACACCGGTGAAGTCCCGATGCAGTGCAGGCGTGACAGCTTTAATGCTCACCTGGATATCGTCGAAGAGATGAAACGGCGGCAGTAAAAGGCCATTGGTCAGGAGCACCTGCTCTGCGTCAAAGCGCTCTTTTAATGCCCCGGCTAACTCCTCCAGCGCCGGATCTGCGGATGCCTCATCGCCAAGAAAGAAGATTCGGCGTACAGGATACGGTGCCAATGCTTCTATCACTTCGTCAACGGTCAGCAGGCGAGGGTCGATAGCGCGCTTGGGGCCACCCGGCTCCGGTAAGTGGCTGTCCCAGCCGTGCAGCAAACGAATGCAGCCCCGGCAGCGCATATTGCACCCCCAAAAGTAAAGATGCGCGGTTGCCACTTCAGGGCCGTAAGTGATGTGATAGACATGCGTTTTCATTGACATCTCCCCGGTGCTGGAGGAGCGGCAGGGGCTATTCTTCAGCCCCTGCCGCTGAGACTCATTTGAAGAGGTCAGGGTAAAGCGCTTTGGCAATGGCCTGCAACCCCTGGGCCAGGCGCGGCCCGGGACGGGAAACGATGTCACCATCGATCAGGTGAATGCGGCCATTTTTGACAGCATTAATTTCTCCCCAGCCGGGGCGCTGTGATAGCTGTTTGACTGTCAGTTTCTTGCCATGCGTGCTCGGCCCAAGGATGACATCAGGATTGCGCTGTACAACGGTTTCAGGGCTTACCTTCGGATAGCTTTCCTTTGCATCTGAGAAAATATTGACACCTCCTGCCAGTTTGATCATCTGACCGATAAATGTGTTGGGGCCAGCCGTCATTAGCGGCTTATCCCACACCTCCCAGAAAACCTTAAGACGTTTATCCGCAGGAATGGTACTGACCTTCGTGGTGACCGCTTTGACCTGAGCTTTCATCTTGGCCACCACCCGATCCGCCTCAGCTTTGTGCCCGGTCAGGCGTCCAACCAGCTCAATGTTGGCGTACACCTCGTCGAAGGTATGAGCGGTCAAAGCGACAACGGGGATATGCTCCCGTGCAAGCGCTTCAATGACAGGCTGATGGATCCTGCCCGCGGCCAGGACTAGGTCAGGTTCCAGAGCCACGATCCTCTCCACGCTGATGGTCTTGGCCGAGAAGCCACCGATCTGCTCGCGAGTTTGAGCTTCGGGCGGATAGTTATCGAATTTTGTGACCCCAACCACCTGATCACCGGCACCTACAGCAAAGAGTATCTCCGTATTGGAGGGCGCGAGGGAGACGATGCGCTGTGGCTTTGCTGAGAGGGTCACCTCGCGCCCCAGGCCGTCAGTGAGGGTGATGGGAAAATCGGCTGGGGCCACCGTAGCCGTTGGGGCTATGGTCGGAACCATGGTGGCTGTCGAAACTACGGACGGGACCGCGGTGGCTGTCGGAGTTATACTCGGGGCCGCGGTAGAAGTGGGCGGGACGGGAGTTGGCGTCGCTGTCGGCACACAGGCCGCCAACAAGACAATCGACAATATCGCCGCCAAGACGATCGACAAAGTGCTGCGTTTCATAAGATTGTTTACCTCCGATGTCTGCTCATATCAAGAACTGAAAAGATTTGAAACAAAGAAACCCGACCGCGTTAAATTGGTCGGGTGCGAACAAAAAACCCTCTTGCCACCAGGACAAGAGGGGGACTCACAATGGCTCAGCCATGCTCCACCCCCCTTCCGCGAAGATTGTGAGAGCACGACCGGGGCGGGCGATCTGGCTTCCTGGACGATACCAGGTTACAGCTGCGGGACAGCGCCGGACTCACACCGGCTTCGCCTTTAAGCCCTGCCATCCGGGACATTGAGCACCCCGGTCGCATAGGTCATCTATTCAATTGTGGCAGGAGCATAGCACAAAGGAACGGGAAGTGCAAATCGGTATACCTTTACGGAAGCAAAAGCAGCTT
>WFSD01000007.1 GCA_015486235.1 Anaerolineae bacterium | reverse complement strand
GGCCATCGGGGGCAGGGAGAGGCGGCGACAACCCTGGCCCAGGGACAGGCTTTCGTGAACACCCTGGCCACCTGGGGACTGTGGCTCATCGTGCCTTTGGGGTACTTCTCGCTGCTCGCGCAGTCGCTCCTGGTCCACCCACCTTCGGGCGTCCCGCAGGACGTGATAACGGCGGTGAGAACGAGGGGGATAACGGTGGTTTTGGTCACCCATGAGCCGGCAGTCGCCCGACATACCCAGAGGATAATCCACCTCAAAGACGGCCTCGTCATTGAGGAAGAGACCGTGGAGCACCCGCTGGAGGCCAGGGAGCTCGGCATCGAGGAAGGGGACTACATGGAAGTGAGCCTAAAGGAGGGAATGATAGTGATCTCCCCTGCCCAGGTCGTGGACAGAAGCCAGGCGTATTTCTGGAGCAAGAGGTGGCAACAGGAAGAACGTGAAGCCGACGAGGACATCAAGACAGGTCGGGTTCGCGCGTTCGAAGACGCCGATTCGCTGACTGCGGATCTGGATTCCTGACCCACCATGAAGATAGCCAGAACCGAGAGATTCAAGAAGTCTTACCGTAAGCTCTCGCCAGGAGACAGAGAGCTCGTGAAGAAAGCGATCCGGCTGCTCACGGACACCCCCACTTCGCTTTCAACTGCTGTCTACACGTGGAGCGTATTTGCGAATATGATAGAACCAGCTCCTTCCTCCGGCGAAAAGATGATGTTCGAACTCATGTCCAAAGCTCAGATCTATTTTCGCCAAAGTCCAGCTTGTCCTTCGCAACCCATAGGGCCACGGTTTCTACGTGAAATGTCTGGGGGAAAAGATCCACCGGCTGTACCACCTCCAAGGCGTACCCCTGGGATTCCAGCTCTTTCGTATCACGCGCCATGGTAGCGGGATCGCAGGAAACATACGCCAGGCGGCGGACGCCAAGCCTCCGGAGATGGGCGACAACCCCTTTTCCAAGCCCACTTCGCGGCGGATCCGCCACAGCCAGATCCACAGAATCGTCCAGTGTCTGCAAGACTTCTTCCACAGGGCCTTCATACAACGTGATATTGTCCATACCCAAAGATGCCGCCGTCTGAGCCATGTCCTCGATTGCATGCGGGTTATCCTCGATCCCTACCACCTCGGCTGCATCGCGGGCCAACGCCAGGCCAAAAAGTCCGACGCCGGAATAAGCGTCCAGCACCCGCTGTCCTGGTGTGGGATCCAAGAATTCTTTTACCAGCGAGACCAGACGCTCTGCTCCAGGCGTGTTGACCTGGAAAAAGCTTCCTGCGGAGATGCGGTAACGGATTCCGGCTACCTCCTCCGTGATGTACGACGATCCGATTACCGGGTAATATCCTTTTTCTGTGTGCATGATGATGGAAACAGGAACGTTCACTTCGATCTCCGGCCATCCCTCCCCCTTGACCCCGAGAATCACCATAGCTTCGCCAGTATTCACCCCAACCCGCAGGGTGAGGCTTTGGAGGCCGGGCCACGAAGTGTCCATCAGGTCGTACAATTCGGCGAGGCGGGGATGAAGAAGCATGCACGACTCCACCGGTATCACCTCGTGGCTGTTGGCGCGCCGGAATCCAGTCCTGCCATCCGGAGCCACCGCGAAACGGACACTATTCCTATATCCCCATGGCTCGCTCACAGGCATAGTGGACTTCACTGGAGGCTGACGTACTCCGCCGAGCCTGCGCAACTGGTCTTCCACCACCTCTCTTTTCAGTGCAAGCTGGCGCTCGTAACGGATATGCTGCCATTGACATCCGCCGCACCCCTCCAGGCCAAAAAGCTGACATGGCGGTTCGATCCTGTCCGGAGATGGACGCAGGACTTCCAACAGCCGGGCTCGCCCCCATTTTTTCCTCTCCTCTATCTTTTCGACGAACACCCTCTCTCCCGGTATGGCGTACGCGACGAAGTAAATCTTTCCCTGATGGAAACCGAACGCTTCTCCTCCGTGAGCAATGCCCGTCAATTCCAAGTTGAATCGATCATCCTGCATAGGCCTGTTTTCCCCCGCGTCTTGGCGGCATAATTTGAAAACATGTTACTATTCAGCCCCCCAGCAGTAGAACGCTGATGACGCTGATACACGCTGATTTTCGCTGATCTTTTCTGGTTTTATTTGCCTTATCTGCGGGTATCTGCGTGAAATCTGCGGAATCCGCTTTCGATTTGTTCAAGGCTGAACAGTTACGAAAACATTCTAACAGGGTCCCGCATCAGCGGTCAAAAGCGCCTTCATCCGGGCGTCTGGCAATGCTTTGGGGCAGATTACGCAGTCTGTTCCGAAAATAGAACGCAGATGAACGCTGATCTCCGCTGTACAGGCACGAGGCTCGCCCCCTTGGGGTAGTTCCCCACATTCCTCTTGCTAGGCAGTCAGTAAGCCCGATGGCATAGTTGTGCGCGTGTTCTGCCCTCATCCACCCCCAAGGCGCAGCGCCGCGCAAAGCACTCCCTTTTTGTGCTCCGGCGTGGCAACAAAAAGCGGCGGAGTCTCCATTGGAGAACACCGCCGCAAGTACAAGCGGGTCAACGTTGCCGGATTAGCGCCCTGTTCTCTTTTTCTCCAAATACTCTGCCATCGCCTCGGCCGCCTTGCGCGCCCCAGCGAGGGCCGTTACGACCAGATCAGGGCCATTGACATTATCACCTCCCGCATACAGACCTTCCCTGCTGGTCTCTCCAGTCTCAGGGTCCACCTTTATGAGTCCCCATTTATCGCACTCCAGCCATGGTTCAGTTTTCTTGAAAATGGGATCGGGCCAATATCCGATTGCAAGCACCACCAAATCTACATCTATCGTGAATTCTGTCCCCTCGATTGGGATTGGTCTGCGCCTGCCCGACTCGTCCGGCTCCCCTAACCTCATACGGATGCACTCCATGGCCGCAACACGGCCATCCTCGCCGGGGATGAATTTCGTTGGGACCGTCAGATACTCGAAATGCGCGCCCTCTTCCTCTGCCAGATGTTTGTCTTTGAGGCCCGCCGGCATCTCCACCTCGGATCGACGATAGACGCACGTGACTTCCTTGGCCTTCATCCGGAGGCTAGTGCGCAGGCAATCCATTGCCGTATCTCCGCCGCCGATCACTGCCACCCGTTTCCCTTCCACCTGTGGTTTTTCCCTCATGCCAGGGGGGAGCATCTCGGGAGGCAGGTTCAGTTTCACGAGGTATTCCGTGGCATGATAGACCCCCGGGAGGTCCTCTCCTGGAACACGCATGCTGGCATCGATTTCCGCGCCAGTGCCCAGGAATACTGCATCGTACTCCTCTATCAGATCGTCGAGGGTCGGGTTGCCTTCGGCGCAAATTCGGGTGTTGCAGACAAATTTCACACCGAGTTTTTCTTCCAGGTACCGTATCTTGTACCTCGGAATTTCCTTGTCCAGCTTGAAATTGGGAATGCCATACACCAGCAAGCCGCCAGGGTTAGGCCATGCTTCATATACGGTAATGCTATGCCCTAGCTTCGCAAGCCTTTCGGCCACCAGGAGTCCGGCAGGGCCAGATCCGATCACTGCTACTTTCTGCCCTGTAGGAGCCACCTGAGGTGGCTCGGGGTATCCTACCGTTTCGCGCTCATAAGTGGCTGCCGATGCCTCGAGCATGCCGATGTGTACCGGGTCCCTCAATTTGCCGATGACACAGGCACCTTCGCATAGACGCTCCTGAGGACATACCCTGCCACATATCTCCGAAAAGCCGCTGGTCTGGTGGAAAACCCTTATCCCCTCTATTATCTCCCCCTGGCTCATATGCCAAAGGGCCAGAGGAATATTGTTGTGCAGAGGACAGGCCTCCACGCAAGGTTGTGGAGCACGGCATATTATACAGCGCGACGCCTCGACTTTGATTGTATCCAAGTCGTACAAGTGGAAAGCTTCCTCGAAATCGTTGAGCCTTTCTTCCGCCGGACGATAGGGAATGTCGTTTGCGGGGATCTTCGCGCGGGATTTGCGATCCACGCGCAGGTGGCTTATGTCGTAGGAAACCATTTTCCAGAACCCTCCTTACATAATAGCACCACACTTGACCGTGGTGATTGCCGGGCACTTTTCCCGCCGTCCCAGACGTAGGGCCCGGCGTGTTGTCTGCGCACTGAATTAGGGATGTGACTGTAGGCATGCTCTACGCTTAAACGAGTTCCTACCCCCTTGCATGAGGTGTGCCCAGCAAATAGCTCAATGTAGAAACCGGAACAATGCCAGCAGTATCATCATCAAGCCCAGGTACGGGCTCAAAAGCAAGTAGGCCTTCTTGATGTAAGTCCTGTGATTAGTCCTCAAATACCTGCAGGCAAAGTAGAGAGAAGGGATAGATAACAGCAGAGAGGCCAGAAAAGGCTTAATGGCGCAACATCCCATCAGATATAGTCCAAATACCACGGCGTTGATCAGCAAAACAATCGTGCTTGACGCGATGACCCCTTTCTTGACCCCTATAATCGCTGGCAGCATGGGCACGGCTGCTCTCTCGTAGTCTTCGACGTAGTAGCTAGATATCAGCCAGATGTGAGCCATTGACCAGAGAGCTATGATGATGACAATGGATATGGAAAGGCCGT
>WFSD01000006.1 GCA_015486235.1 Anaerolineae bacterium | reverse complement strand
GTCGGACTATGGCCGCACACGAACGATTCAATCTGGCCCGAGGAGGTTCGCATTCCGGCGCACCTGACCGTGTTCGACCTTGTGTATAACCCTCTCGAAACGCGCCTTTTACAACAGGCGCGGAAAGCGGGAGCACATGCAGTGGATGGATTGGGGATGCTTGTGGGGCAGGGAGCACGTGCGTTCGAGCTGTGGACCGGGATCCCGGCCCCGGTCGAGGTTATGCGCAACGCCTGCAAAAGTGCGCTACAACACCAGAAGACAAGGATGAGCCAATGAGTAGAAATGCACCCCTTTTTCGAATCAAATACTTTGTCTCCTGGCGTTCATCTCTGTGGTGGTGAGGCTTGAGACAATTTGGCGTTTATCACCTGTCTTAAGTCCAAAAATAGGAGGTAAATCATGTACAAACCCACACGAGATGAAGCCTTAGCGCTTGCTGAGAGAGGAAATCTCTTACCGGTCTGGCGGGAGTTGCCAGCGGATTTGGAAACCCCTGTCTCTGTATACCTTAAACTGCGTGGAGAAGGTCCTTCTTTCCTTCTTGAGAGCGTGGAAAAAGGAGAGCGGTTGGGACGTTACTCTTTCCTAGGGTTTGATCCAGCCGGCCTTCTTCTCGCCCGTGATGGGCAGGGATCCCTGTGGGAAGGGGACCCCCTGGAACCACCGCGCCTGTTCACGGGAGATCCGCTGGTGGCGGCAAAGGAGATCTTGTCTCGCTACCGCCCAGTCGCGGTGGATGGATTGCCCCGTTTCTACGGTGGACTGGTGGGGTACCTGGGGTATGATGCGGTCCGCTTCTTCGAGCGGGTGCCGCTGGCGGTCCGGCCCGGCCTTGACTTGCCGGATGCCGCCTTCTTGCTGGCGGATAGTGTGGTTATCTTCGATCACGTCAAGCATTGCCTGTTGGTGGTAGCAAACGCTCACATTCACGATGACCCTACTGCGGCGTACGATATGGCCACCGACAAGATCGAGGCCATAATCTCCCGCCTGCGCCGGCCTCTGGAGATTGTCCCCAAACCCGTGGTTGAGAAAGCCGATTCACATAGCCCTTGGGCGTCCAACTTCAAGCAAACCGAGTTTGAAAGAGCGGTCCGTAAGGCCAAGGAATACATCACCGCAGGGGATATCTTCCAGGTGGTGCTCTCACAGCGGCTTTCCCGTCGCACCGCGGCTGATTCCTTCGCCATTTATCGGGTTCTGCGGATGCTGAACCCCTCTCCTTACATGTTCTACCTGGAACTGCCGGGAAACCTGCGTTTGATCGGCTCCTCACCCGAGATGTTGGTACGGCTAAACGGCCGTCAGGCCGAGGTACGTCCCATCGCAGGCACCCGTTCCCGGGGAGCTGATCCGGCGCAGGACGAGGCCCTGGCCCAGGAGTTACTGGCTGACCCAAAGGAGCGGGCAGAGCACGTGATGCTAGTGGATCTGGGGCGCAATGACCTGGGACGGGTCTGCCGTTACGGGAGCGTTCAGGTGCCCGAAAAGATGGTTATCGAACGTTATTCCCATGTGATGCACATTGTCTCTGGTGTGCAAGGAGAGCTACGTCCGGAACTGGATGCTTTTGACCTGTTGCGCGCCACCTTTCCGGCTGGCACGGTCTCCGGAGCTCCTAAGGTGCGCGCTATGGAGATCATCGCTGAATTGGAAGGTGAACGGCGAGGTCCTTACGCCGGAGGGGTAGGCTACTTGAGCTATTCGGGGAACATGGACACCTGTATCGCCATTCGGACCATCGTTATGCAGGGCGACACGGCACATGTACAAGCAGGGGCAGGGATCGTCGCCGATTCGGATCCAACCCGAGAATACCACGAGACGCTCAACAAGGCACAGGCTTTGGCAGAGGCGGTAAGCTTTGCAGAAAGCGAGGACAGGAAATGATCGTAGTGATTGATAACTATGATAGTTTCACCTATAACCTAGTCCAGTATCTAGGTGAATTGGGGGCCGAGGTCCGCGTCTATCGGAACGATGCGGTGACCATAGACGAGCTGGAGCAGTTGGTTCCTTCCTCTATCGTCATCTCCCCAGGTCCGGGCAGACCCGAAGACAGCGGCATTTCCAATGCGGTGATACGCCACTTTCACACAAAGGTGCCCATCCTCGGGGTGTGTTTGGGGCATCAGTGCATCGCCCATGTATTCGGCGGACAGGTGGGACAAGCGCCTCGTCTGATGCACGGCAAGACGTCGATGATCTACCACACAGGCCAGGGGATCTTCGCCCATCTACCCGGTTCTTTCCCTGCCACCCGCTACCATTCCCTTATTGTGCAAGAACCGCTCCCTCCTGTGCTGGAGCTGACCGCTTTCACGCGCGAGGGAGAGGTGATGGGGATCCGCCATCGTCACTACCCCACCTTTGGGGTGCAATTCCATCCTGAATCCATTCTGACCCCCCAGGGGAAACAGTTGTTAGAGAACTTTCTGAGTATGGAAAACAAGCAAAAATCGGAGGGGATGAACAATGGACATTAAACAGGCAATTGCTTCTTTGTTGGAAGGCCGGAACTTGACGCAGCCGGAAGCCGAGGCGGTGATGGAACAGATTATGACTGGTCAAGCCACCCCGGCTCAGATCGGCGGCTTCCTGATTGCGTTGCGGCTTAAGGGTGAAACGGCGGACGAGGTGACCGGTCTTGCCCGCGCCATGCGGCGTAACGCCGTCTCCGTGCACCCGCGTCAACCTCTTCTGGTGGACACCTGCGGCACCGGCGGAGACGGGGTAGGCACTTTCAACATCTCCACCACAACGGCGTTCGTCGTTGCCGGGGCTGGACTTGCCGTAGCTAAGCACGGTAACCGCTCCGTCTCCAGCCGCTGCGGTAGTGCCGACGTGTTGCAAGCGCTGGGGGTAAATCTGGAGCTTTCGCCGGAAGAGGTCGCCACCTGTATAGACGAAGTAGGGATTGGTTTTCTTTACGCTCCCTTGCTTCACCCGGCCATGCGGCATGCCATCGGCCCTCGTCGTGAGATGGGAGTCCGCACAGTGTTCAACCTGCTGGGGCCGCTCACCAACCCTGCGGGGGCGCAGGTGCAAGTAGTGGGGGTCTATGACGCGAATCTCACCGAGATGATAGCCCGGGCGCTGGGTTCACTAGGTTGTAAAGCGGCGTTCGTTGTCCACGGGGCTGATGGTTTGGATGAACTATCCACTACGGGTCTGAATCGAGTCAGCCAACTGCGGGACGGCCAGGTGCACACCTTCACCCTGGATCCCCTGGAACTGGGCCTACCACGGGCCACCCTCTCTGACCTGAAAGGAGGAGACGGGGAGGAGAACGCAGCTATCCTTCGGGCCGTTCTAGATGGCAGACCAGGTCCCCAACGGGATGTGGTGCTCTTAAATGCCGCTTCGGTCCTTGTCACTGGTGGAGTGGCACCCAACTTGGCTGAGGGGGTGTCCATGGCGGCACAGAGCATCGATTCCGGAGCCGCCCAGGCCAAATTGGAAGCGCTGATTGCTTTCACCAACGCAAGGAGACATTGAGCAATGATCCTGGATGAGATTATCGCCTATAAACGCAGGGAACTGGAGCAGCGGAAGCGGGCGGTGCCTTTGGCGGAATTGAAGGCCCGCGGGGCTGATCAGCCTCCTCCCGTCGACCTCGTCGGGGCCCTGAGCGGTCGAGGCGTGCAGCT
>WFSD01000005.1 GCA_015486235.1 Anaerolineae bacterium | reverse complement strand
GGAGAGGGACGAAGCGACGACCATGCTGGTAAACGTCGAAGCGTTCATGCCGTGATCGGCGTGCAGGATCAGTGCCTTGTTCATCACCTCCGCTTCCAGCTCGTTGGGCTTCTTGCCGGTGAGCATGTAGAAGAAGTTGGATGCGTGGTTCAGGTTTGGATCGGGGGCAACTGGTGGCAACCCGGCCCTGAGCCTCCCCACCTCGGCCGCTACCGTAGCCATCTGGGAAATTGCTTTGATCCCCAGTTCCGTCCAGGCTTCCAGGTCGAATTCGTCTACCTTCTCTGGATTTTCGTAAGTCCCGAGGGCGGAAAACGCCGTGCGAAGCAGAGCCATTGGGTGAGCAGTAGGTGGCATGTTCTTGATGATATCTGCCACGCGCGGGTCGATAGTGCGGTAGCTCACCAGCTTCTGGGTGAATTCATCGAGCTCTTTCCTCGTCGGGAGCTTGCCGAACAAAAGCAGGTAGGCGGTTTCCTCGTACGTGGAATGTTCTGCGAGATCGCCGATCTCGATACCCCGGTAGATCAACCAGCCTTTCTGTCCGTCGATGTAACCGAGCTTGCTTTCGCAGGCTATTACACCTTCCAGTCCTTTGGAGAACTCTTCCTGACCGTAGAACTTACGCTGTTCAGCCATAGTTCAACCTCCTTGTTGTATAGGAATGATCGTATCAACAGCAGAAATGCTATCGTGCAACCTTTGCATTGCACAAAGCCTTCTGTTACTTACAGCATCCCATGTTTGTGAGCCTTTATAAGTGGGTGAGATTCCAGACGTTTTTCCAATTCCCGCTTATACTCTTCCATGTCAACAGTCTTGCGGGCTACCCCTGTATCCATAGCCGCTTTTGCCACTGCGCTCGCTTCCCACGTCAACACGTTGGGATCGAGTGGCTTGGGAATGATATAGTCTGGCCCAAACTCTATACTGTCCGTATTGTAAGCCTTAAGCACAATCTCTGGGACTTTCTCTCTGGTCAAAGATGCCAAAGCATGAGCAGCGGCAATTTTCATCTCGTCGTTAATTGCGCTGGCGTGGACATCCAGAGCGCCGCGGAAGATGAACGGGAACCCAAGAACGTTGTTCACCTGGTTAGGGTAGTCGGAGCGGCCAGTGGCGACGATGGCATCTGGGCGTGCTTCCTTGGCCAGTTCGTAGCGGATCTCCGGATCGGGGTTTGCCAGGGCAAAGATGATTGGCTTGTCAGCCATGCTCTTCACCATCTCTGGGGTTACCACGTTGGCTACAGAAACGCCCAGGAACATATCGGCACCCCGCATAGCGTCGGCAAGAGTGCGGCACTTGGTATCTTGCGCGAACTCTTCCTTATAAGGGTTCATGTTCTCCTTGCGGCCCTTGTAGATTACCCCTCTGGAGTCAGTCATGATGATGTTCTCGCGCTTGATACCTAATTTGATGTATAGATTGGTGCACGCGCGAGCAGCAGCGCCAGCACCACTAACTGTAAGCCGCATATCTTCGATCTTCTTGCCTTGGATCTCAGCTGCATTGATTAGCGCGGCAGTGGTGATTACGGCCGTACCATGTTGGTCGTCATGGAAGACAGGGATGTCCAGCATTCCCTTAAGCTTTTCTTCGATGTAAAAACACTCTGGAGCCTTTATGTCTTCCAGGTTGATGCCGCCGAAAGTGGGGGCTATTGCTCTGACAACGTTGATGATCTCGTCGGGGTCTTTGGAGTCCACCTCGATATCAAACACATCCACATCTGCGAAGCTTTTGAACAGAACGCCTTTCCCCTCCATGACTGGCTTTGCAGCCAGGGGGCCTCGGTTCCCGAGGCCGAGGATGGCAGTACCGTTGGAAACTACGGCAACCAGGTTGCCTTTTGCTGTGTACTTGAAAACATCCGCCGGATTTTTGTCGACTTCCAACACAGGCTGGGCTACCCCAGGGGTGTACGCCAGCCCCAGGTCCCATTGAGTGACCATGGGCTTGGTGGCAATGACCTCGATCTTGCCAGGCCTACCTTTCGAGTGGTACTCAAGTGCAGCTTCCATTAACGACTTCTCTGTCATCGGATTACCTCCTAATTTTTTGAGGCTCTAGACGAGCACTACAAGCAGTTAAACTTGATATGTGGTCAAGGTGTGCAAGAAGATTTGTTTGCGAATTGTGCAGACCTTTGAATACAGGTTTTCTAGAGAATTTCCCCTTTCTTGCACTCTCCTCTCCGGATAGGAAGCCTCGAACTCTCAATGCACCACATGACAATCTTACTCTCTTTGGCTCGGGAGGGCAAGTTTTCGGGGGTAAATTCGTGCAATGGAGAACAATCCACGTTGGAGAGACGAAGAAACCACAAAGGGGCATATGTCGTCACGGGCTGTGGCCGTAGAACGACATATGCCCCGAGAACGATAGTTGGTTCGATAAAGTTCGAAACTCATGGTGTGGCACAGCAAGGGCCGAGCACGCCCCGCCCACACCGCCCGCGTCCATCCGGTTACATGCCAAACCTCTCATCCAGCAGGCCGAATACTTGCTCGCGGATTTCCTCCAGTGGAATGCGAGAGACTATCGGCTCGAAGAAACCGTGGACTATCAGCCGCTCCGCCTCTCGGCGGGGGAGCCCCCTGGATTGCAGGTAGAAAAGCTGCTCAGGGTCCATCTGGCCCACGGTGGCACCGTGGGAACAACGGACATCGTTGGCGATGATCTCCAGCCCTGGAATGGCATCAGCGCGGGCAGTGTCGCTCAACATCAGGTTGTTGTTAGCCTGGTAGGCATCCGTGCCCTGGGCGTCCGGCTCCACCCGGATCATCCCGTAGAAAACAGAACGAGCATGGTCCCGTACCACATTGCGGAAGAGCAGGTTGCTGTGGGTGCTCCCGACCACGTGACGCTGGAACGTGCTCTGGTCTACCGCCTGATCCCCTTTCAGGAACATGAAGCCGTAGATCTCGCTGCTGGCCCCTGGTCCTACCAGGTCGGTCCGGATAAAATCTTTTGTCCGCTTCCCGCCCACCGAGCCAAGGAGCCATTCGAAGTCGCCATCTCTCTCGACGAAAGTGTGCTGGGTGGTGAAGTTCCACCGGTTTTCGTCCCATTGCTGCAGGCTTATATACCTGACCCGCGCCGCAGGCCCCACGAATACCTCTACCACATCGGAGTTCAAGCTCTTGGTCGCGGTATTGGAAATGCGATTTTCCAGGAAAACGACGCTGCTCCCTTCCTCCGCCACAATCATGGTGTGGTGGAAGCTCCCCAGACCCTCTTCTGTGATCCCGATCAGGGACTGGAAGGGCAGCTCGACTTCGACCCCTCTGGGCACATAGAGAAACGTCCCGCCATTCCACAGAACCGCATGCAACGCTGCAAATTTGTTGGCGGTGGGCGGCACGCCTTCTTTCATGAAATGCTGCCGCACCAGTTCCGGGTATTTCCGCGCGGCTGAGGAGATGTCGCAGAAGATGACCCCGTGGGAGGCCAGGGTCTCGTCCAGCGAAGCGTAGATAGGGCTGCCGTTATGGTGCACCAGGGAGCCTGCCACATCTGCCTCGCCCGCCAGTCCCGCCCTGTATGCTGCGGGAATCTTGCTTAAGTTGGCCACTGGCGACGGCCTCTCCGCGGTGAGTGCCCACATTCTCTCCGGAGCGGGTATCCGCCTGACCGGGAACCGCCGCCACGGTTCCTCTTTGTGGTATGGCATCGGTATCTCTTGATATACCTCCAATGCCGAAAGGCGTTCATCTCGCATCCACGAAGGCTCTTTCAGGGCCTCGGAAAGCTGTATGACGGCATCTTTGGACAAATCCCTCGTCATCGTCACCTTGTTCATCCTACCGATCCCTCCATTTGCAGCCGCACGAGACGGTTGAGCTCTACGGCGTATTGCATGGGCAGTTCTTTCACAAAAGGCTCGATGAACCCGTTGACGATCATGGCTGTCGCTTCCTCCTCGCTGAGACCGCGGCTCATCAGGTAGAAAAGCTGTTCCTCGCCAATCTTGCTGACAGTGGCCTCGTGTTCCACGCTAACATTATCCTCGTTGATCTCCATGTAAGGGTACGTATCGGTGCGGGAATGCTCGTCCAGAAGAAGAGCATCGCACACCACTTTCGCTTTCGCCCCTACGGCCCCTCGGTTTATTTTCACCAGCCCACGGTAGGAAGACCTCCCCAGCCCTTTGCTGATGGACTTGGATGTGATCTTGGAAGTGGTCTCTGGGGCCAGGTGGATTGCTTTTGCGCCCGCGTCCTGGTGCTGGCCGTCACCGGCGAACGAGATTGAAAGGACCTCGCCGTGTGCTTTTCGGCCTTTCAGGATCACGGCGGGGTATTTCATGGTTGTCTTGCTGCCCAGGTTTCCGTCCACACACTCCATAGTGCCTTCCTCGTCCACGATGGCGCGCTGAGTATCGAGGTTGTAGATGTTATTCGACCAGTTTTGGATGCCGGTATACCGTACGTAGGCACCTTTGCCGACGAAAGTCTCGATGACTCCAGCGTGAAGCGACGCTGTGGTGTACTGAGGGGCGGTGCATCCTTCGATATAGTGCACCTTGCTCCCTTCCCCGGCGATAATGATCGTCCGTTCGAACTGTCCGATGTTCTGGGAGTTTATCCGGAAATACGTCTGCAGTGGTATTGCCACCTGCACACCCGCTGGCACATAGATGAAAGTACCTCCCGACCAGAAAGCGCCATTCAGGGCAGCGAATTTGTTGTCGCTAACGGGCACCAGGGTGCCGATGTACTTCCTCACCAGGTCAGGGTATTCCTTTACAGCAGTGTCTGTGTCTACGAAAATAATCCCCTGGCGTTCCCATTCTTTTTTCAGAGAGTGGTATACTGCCTCGGATTCGAACTGTGCACCAACGCCTGCCAGGAATTTCCGCTCTGCCTCTGGTATCCCCAGGCGATCGAAGGTTTCCTTGATTGCCTCAGGTACGTCGTCCCAGGAGTAAGCCTGCTCCGAGGGTTTCAGGTAGTAGGTGAACTGCTGGAAATCGATGCCGGAGAGATCCGGCCCCCAGTTGGGCATTGGCATCCTGAGGAAAGTATCCAGGGCCTTCAAGCGAAAGTCAAGCATCCACTTTGGCTCGCCTTTGATAGCCGACATCTCCCGGACGATATCCTCGTTCAGGCCAGGAGGTGCTTTGTAGATGTACCCCGTCTCGGTCTTGAAGTCGTAGGGGTACTTGTCTTTCAGTTGACGCAGGTCTTCATAGCTGCTCAGTTCTGCCATCTCAGCCTCCGAACTCCTCTTTCACCCAATCGTACCCCATTTCCTCCAGGCGCAGCGCCAGTTCCGGACCATCGGATTTCACGATGCGTCCCTGGTAAAAGATATGAACGAAGTGAGGTTGAATGTAATTCAGGAGACGCTGGTAGTGCGTGATTACCAGCATGCCCAGATCAGGCCCCAGGAGGCTGTTGACGCCATCGGCCACGATCCTCAGGGCGTCTATGTCCAGGCCGGAGTCCGTCTCGTCCAGGATGGCGATTTTCGGCTTCAGCATGCCCATCTGGAGGATCTCTGCCCTCTTCTTCTCCCCGCCGGAGAACCCGTCGTTCAGGTAACGGCTGGCAAAAGAAGGATCCATTTTCAGTCTAGACATGTTCTCCTTTAGTTCCCGCCGGAACTCGCGCATTGGCATCAGGTTGGATCCGATAGTATTGCTTTTCTGGCCGTTGCCATTGCCGTCCCCGTACCCGCGTATGGTGCTGACAGCCGCCCGTAGGAAGTTCGCCAGCGTAACGCCGGGTACTGCCACCGGATACTGCAGTGCCAGGAATATCCCTTCCCTGGCTCTTTCGTCGGGGGACATACCCAGGATGCTACTCCCCTCGAACAGGATTTCGCCGGAGGTGACCTCGTATCCTGGATGGCCCATGATGGCGTAGGCCAGGGTGGTCTTCCCCGACCCGTTGGGCCCCATGAGAGCGTGAACCTCCCCGGGATGTACTGTCAGGTTCACGCCTTTCAGTATCTCTTTTCCCTCCACCTGCACGTGCAGGGCCTTGATCTCAAGAATGCCTCTCATCACTGTATCCTCCTATATGGTAATGCGTTCAGTCCTCAAATCGAGGCCTTTT
>WFSD01000004.1 GCA_015486235.1 Anaerolineae bacterium | reverse complement strand
TTCCCGCTGCCAGTCTACACCGAGTGGATTCAGATGTACAAGGCTGCTCACCCCAACGTTACCATCAACTACCAGGGCATCGGCTCAGGCGGCGGTCAGAAGGCCATGCTGGACGGCACCGTCGATTTCGCGGGCTCCGATTCGCTGCTGAGCGAGCGGCAGTACCAGAAGATGCCCGATCTCCAGATGTTGCCAATGCTCGCAGGAGCCGTCGTGCCGATCTTCAATGTGCCCGGTGTGTCCAGACTGGTGCTGGATGGCCCCACCCTCGCCGGAATCTACCTGGGCAAAATCAACAAGTGGAACGATCCGGCCATAGCAAAGCTCAATCCGGGCGTCGACCTGCCGGACAAGACCATCATCGTGGCGCACCGCTCCGATGGCTCCGGCACCACCGAAATCTTCACATCGTACCTGGGTGCCGTTAGCCCCGGATGGAAGGAAAAAGTCGGCATCGGGAAAGCCGTCGAGTGGCCCGTGGACAAGACTGGTCAGGGCGTTGGCGGAAAGGGCAATCCCGGCGTGGCTCAGGCGGTTCAATCGACGCCCTACTCCATTGGCTACGTAGAGCTTGCCTATGCCAAGGCTAACAAGATTGCATTTGCTGATTTGATAAACGCTGCCGGGAACCGTGTGACGGCGAGTGCGGAGACGATGCAGGATGCCATGGTCGCCTTTGCCAACGCTTTCGGCAAAAGGCTTACTGCTGAAATCGTCAACGCCCCCGGGAAGAATTCGTGGCCCATCATGGGGTACACTTACCTGATCGTCCATATGAAGGATAACAAAGATTGCGGGAAGACCAAAGCCCTGCTCGACTACATCAAGTGGTCTGTGACGAGCCCTGAAGCGGCCAGGAAATCCGCTGAGCTGGGATACGCGGCCCTGCCCAAGGCCGTCCAGCAGGAAGTCCTTGCAAAACTCCAGCAAGTGGAGTGTAACGGCAAGAAAGTGATGCGGTGAAGGCGAATCAACGAATGGGCGAATGAGCGAAGCCCGATGCTTCGGGGGAAACCTATCGCTGATCCGCTTGATCCGACCACGACCGGAGGATATGAATGAGCTTAGTCGGCATTACGGAATCACGAAGGGAAAGCGGCTGGCGACGTGAACTCGCCCGCCGCCTTCAGCATGGCGACAGGATATGGAAAATCCTCATCTCCACAGCGGCCATCGCCGCCGTGGCCCTGGTTCTATGGATTGCGTGGCGGATATGGGCGGACTCTGCCCTCTCTCGCCACGCCTTTGGGCTAAAATTCATCTCCCCGTGGGCAAAGCAATCATGGAACCCTGTGTTGGATAGGTTCAATGCGTGGCCGGCAATCTATGGGTCTCTGATCACGTCGTTCCTGGCATTGATCATCGCTGTCCCCTTTAGCCTGTCTATCGCCATCTTCCTCTCAGAGCTCGTACCGCCGGGGCTGAGAGATCTCCTCAATTACATGGTGGAGATGCTGGCGGCCGTCCCCAGCGTGGTCTACGGTCTTTGGGGAATCTACGTGTTCCTGCCGGTGATAGTCGTGCCCATCGGGAAGACGCTTGCGGCGACGCTGGGAAACGTTCCAGGATTGGAAGTCTTCTTCCGTGGCCCGATTCCTGCTTCTGGACTCAGCAGATTGGGTGCGGCGCTCATCCTGGTGATCATGATCACCCCGACCATCACCGCCGTCAGCAGGGATGTGCTCCTGGCGATTCCCCGGTCGCAGCGGGAGGCAGCGTTGGCGCTGGGTGCCACCCAGTGGGAAACCGTGTGGAAAGTGCTCATCCCATATGGGCTTTCCGGCATCCTGGGTGCCGTGATCCTGGGGTTGGGCCGGGCTATCGGCGAGACGATGGCCGTGACGATGGTCATCGGGAACACCATAGGGGGCGGATACTCGATCCTGCGCCCCGGCTACACCATGGCCAGCATCATCGCCAACGAGTTTGCAGAAGCGGTCAGCGACATGCACGCCTCGGCTCTGATAGAGGTTGGCCTGGTGTTGTTCGTCACCACGCTCATACTCAATGCCATTGCCCGCTGGCTGGTATGGCGTGTCAACCGAAGGACTATGGGGAGGTAGGTCGATGTATCGGACAGGGATTTTCGATCAGATTGACCTGCACAGGGTACACCGTCGCCGCAAGGTCACCAATGCCATTATGCTAAGCATGACCGGACTTGCCACGCTCCTCGCCATCATTCCTCTGGTCTGGATAACTGTTTACGTAGTCATCAAAGGCGGAAGTTGCATCAACCTGGATTTCTTCATCCATCTGCCGAGGCCCATGGGTACCGCCGGGGGGGGCGTGCTTCAGGCCATCGAAGGCTCTTTTGTCATGGTGATCCTGGCTTCGATATTCTCCATCCCTCCGGCGCTTCTAGCCGCGTTCTACCTGGCCCACTACCCGGACACGACTTTGGCCGATGCGTTGCGCTTCAGCACCGACTTGCTCTCGGGCATGCCGTCCATCGTCATTGGGCTGTTTGGGTACGCGGTTGTGGTGGTGCCGCAGAAGCACTACTCGGCGCTGGCCGGCGGAGTCGTCCTGGCGATCATCATGCTGCCAGTAGTGCTTCGCTCTGCGGAGGAAATGCTGAAACTGGTTCCGAAGGAACTGCGGGAAGGAGTGCTGGCGTTGGGTTCCCCGGAGTGGAGGGCTTCCCTTTCGGTGCTGCTCCCGGCAGCAGCCGAGGGGGTTGTCACGGGGATCATGTTGGCGGTGGCGAGGGCTACCGGCGAGACCGCCCCACTCCTGTTCACCGCCCTTGGCAATGACAATTACGAGATCGGTAACTACGTCCGGCAGGGAATCCAGAATCATCAAAGCATCGTGAAGATCATTGGGAACATCGTGGGGCAGCCTACCGACGCTCTACCACTGACCCTGTGGAAGTATGCCCAACAGCCGTATCCGGAACGGGTGAAGCAGGCATGGGCGGTGGCGCTGATTCTGATGCTTTTCGTGCTCTTGCTGAACATAGTCGCCAGGGCGTGGCTCGCCAGGGCGAAGAGGGGCAGAGGATGAAAAACGCAAAGCCGCAAAAGTTCCCAGAGAAAAATGAAGAAAAGTAGGTCGAGGCGTCTTCCTACGACCCGGGCAGGGGCAAGCTCTGCCCCTACTGCGTCAGAGGTACAGCAGATCATCCAAATCCGAGGTAGCTGAATGGTGAAGCAAGATTTACCGATGAAAATGGAAGTGCGAAACATCTCCGTGTTCTACAAATCGTTCAAAGCGTTGAACAGCATCTCCATGCCTGTTTACGAAAATAAAATCACAGCGATAATCGGTCCCTCCGGGTGTGGCAAGTCCACGCTACTCCGGTCGCTCGACAGAATGAATGATCTGGTGTCCGGGCATCGTCTGGAAGGGAAGGTTTTGCTGGACGGTGAAAATATTTACGACCCGGACGAGGATGTGGTGGATGTCCGCAGGCGGGTTGGGATGGTCTTCCAACAACCGAACCCGTTTCCCATGAGCATTTATGACAACGTGGCGTTCGGCCCCAGGCTCTACGGCATAAAGTCGAAATCGGTGCTGAACGAGATCGTGGAGAAGAGCCTCCGGGACGCTGCGCTCTGGGATGACGTGAAGGACAAGTTGAGGCAGTCGGGGATGGCACTCTCCGGTGGGCAGCAACAGCGGCTTTGCATTGCCCGCGCCATAGCCATAGAGCCGGAGGTGCTACTGATGGACGAGCCTGCCAGTGCGCTGGACCCCGTAGCAACGCTGAGGATCGAGGAGCTTGTCACGCGGCTGAAGGAGAGATACACTATCGTCATAGTGACGCACAACATGCAGCAAGCTGCCCGCATATCCGACTACACCGCTTTCCTGCTGATGAACAAAGAGCGGGCTGGGGAACTGGTGGAATTCAGCGAGACGGAATCCCTGTTCACCAACCCAAAGGATACGAGGACGGAGGATTACATCACCGGCCGTTTTGGCTGATTGAAACCCAATGCAATCCGGCAGGGCGCAGCTCGCTGCGCCCGATCGACAAGCGGTGATTGCGAAGGAGAAGAAGCATGGCACCGAGAAGCACTTTGGATCAAAAGATGCGGGCTTTACAGGACGATCTTATTGTCCTTGGCAGCATGGTTGAGGAAGCACTCATTGAGTCTGTGGAGGTCCTGAAACGTCGGGATTTCGAGGCTTCGAGACGGCTCATCGCTGCGGACAAAGATATCAACGCAAAACGGTACGGGATCGAGCGGGATACCATCGTCCTCATAGCAACCCAGCAACCGATGGCGACGGATTTGCGTATCCTCGCGTCCATCCTGGAGCTTGCCACCGAGCTGGAGCGGATCGGGGATTATGCCAAGGGGATCGCCAGCATAAACTTGAAAATCGGAGAGGAGCCGCTCATCAAGCCGCTCATCGACCTGCCGCGCATGGCAGAGGTGGCTGCCAGGATGCTTCACCAGGCGCTTGTAGCGTTCGTCGCGCAGGACACGGAAGCCGCCTCCCAGATCATCCACCAGGACGATGAGGTGGACGGCCTGTACGACCAGGTATACCGTGAGCTGGTCACCCTGATTTTGCAGAATCCCCGCAACATCGAGCAGGCGAACTACTTGCTTTGGGCAGCCCACAACCTGGAGCGGTCGGCGGATCGGGTCACCAATATCTGCGAGAGGACGATTTTCGTGGTCACTGGCGAGCTCGCCGACCTGGACACAATTGAAGCCAATGAGGATGTGGGGTAGGCGAGGGAGATCCACGCGGATTCGTGGTAAATCCCCCGCGCGGCTTTGCCATGGGTGTGTTCTTGTATTATACTTTTCGTCAGCCTTTCCAAAAGAGGCATCACAAAGAGGGGATTTCGAAGCAAATCAAGGCCCGAAAACGCCCCTGGGAGCGCTCACACTTGATACAGGGTTTGTGCTGTGGCTTGCCAGGGGTTGACGAGAACCTCCCGAAAGGCAGGTTAGTTCCTGGGGGCCCTACGGGCCCCCAGGAATTACTTCGTTTTCCCAAAGAAATGGAGGTAGCGATGTCAGAACACATTCATGGCGTTATGACCAAAAAACTGACCACGCACCCGGACGAGAGGGGATTTTTCAGGGAGATCATCCGTGTTACGGATGACCTTTTTGCCGAAGGTTTTGGGCAGTGGAGTTATTCTTTCATGTACCACGGTGTCATCAAGGCATGGCATATCCATCAGAAACAGGTCGACTGGTGGTTCGTGCCTGCTGGGTCGCTGAAATTGGTGCTTCACGATATGCGTCCCGATTCTCCCACGTATCACGTGACCGAGGAATTTCTGATGGGAGAGACATACGATCCGATCGTGGTGAAAATCCCTCCCGGCGTGGCCCACGGATGCAAGGTAATTGGGCGGGAGGCAATGTTATTTTACATAACATCCCGCACCTACGATCCCGCCGACGAGGGCAGGATCCCCTATGACGATCCTGAGATCGGCTATGACTGGCTCAGGGGGCCGGAGATTAAGTAAAACCACGGGAGGGCTGCCAGCCCTCCCTGCAAAGCTGCCGCCGACCTCGGAGAAAGGACGGCCCTATCCCCGCAGGCACGTTTCCAATAGAGTCTATCGATTCTTTGAAAAGCCCTGCTTGGAGGCAGGGACGGCTTGCTGTGCTCCCTACTTTTTAGGCAGGTACGACAGTGGCCCGCTGTCTTCTTTGTCGATTGGTCGTATTCCGGCAGATTCCAGAGCCGACACGACGCGCTCCAGGACTTCCTCGATGGTGAATTTGTCTGTGGGAAAATACAGGTCTGCGTGAGATCGGGCGTGCGCCAGGCGCGCCCGCTGTTTCTCTAACATCCATGGCCTGAAGCTCTTCTTGTTCAGCCTTTCCCGGATCGTCTCCAGGCTGGCGTCCAGGAAAACGAGAAAATCAGGCTTCGATCGTCGCAACCACATGTCCGGCGAATAGGAGTGCTCCTGTGCGACGGCCCTGGCATTGTATCCCATCGCCCTCAGACCACGCACCAGCGTGCTTTTTCCCGATGCACACACCCCTACCACTTTTACCAGGTCGCCCATGGCGAGACCTCATCCTGCTCTGCCTTGCTTCTCCTTCGCAATTTTCATCCTGTCCACAAAAGCCCATTCGCTCACCAGTGCCGCCCACGCAGGGAACGCCAAGATGCCGATCACCGGCAATAAGATGCTGACCAGTCCGACCACAATGATCGTCAGTGTCAAGGTGAACGTGTAGAGGGGGTAGCTGAGAGCGAGAAGAAGCGCATTTTGGATGTTAGCTCCGAGCCCAAGCCCGTCCACCCCCACGGCCATAGGCCACAGGTAGAGAGATGCTCCAGCCCAGATTATCAAGATGTAAACCCACAGGAAGAACATGTACTCCCACATGCCTTGAAAATGCCTCAGGTAGAACCAGAGGTCCACAAGGGTGACCAGTACCACCAGGTCGTAGACAATCCCTATCATCCAGCCCCGGCGCCAGTACTCCACGAGGCCATCTTTGAACTTCTGCCAGCTCACGAGTCTGTCGTGGGCATGCTCGTGAGCCACATGGAAAAGAGCAGCAGTCATCGGCGGGCCTAGAAACACGGTCGCCTGCCCCAGTATCCACACCACGCTCAACAGAGCGTATAGATAGGCCTCGTCGTACCAGCTCGCGGTGGCGCGTTTTAGAACAGCAAGCGGATTCATGTTCTTTCCTCGGGCTCCTCCGGTTCGTCATCGGGGTCCACGTCCCAGCCCTGCAATTTCGGGAACTGGCGCTTGTGATCGACACACCTGACATCCCTATCCCAGTACCATGCCCGCTCCGGCCCGGGGGAGCCAAAATAGAACTTGCGCCGGTACCGGACCCGATGTTCGAAGCATACCGGCCTGTCGCACACGCTACATCTAGGGAGGACTGTCTTGAAGACCCTGCCGCAGATAGCGCATGTACGGTCTTCTACGGGGTGCTTCTTCAGTTTCGCCAGTCGCTTACGGTCTTTTTCCAGCAGGCTCATAGCCTCGTCGTAACAATTGCTGCAGGCAAATGGGCCGAAAGCGGCCTGCAGATCTGGAGGGAAATCTTTCCGATGATCGTCGCAGATTGGGCGACCGCACAGCGGGCATGTGCTGGTCGCAGGCTTACCGCAGATGTAGCATTTCTCAGACATTCTCATGCTCCAGGTGAAAGCGCCTGACCATCCACGCCCGCATTCTGTCGCTGACCTGTTCGATTCTCTCCTGGTTCAGACAC
>WFSD01000003.1 GCA_015486235.1 Anaerolineae bacterium | reverse complement strand
TGGACGCATGCTTCTTTGTGGTCGGTGGCGATGGCGATAACGTCTTCGTCCTTGTCGGTGCCGGAGACTACCCGCTGGCGCTGGACGATTTGCTGCGCGGCGTGGATCTGATCCCGATAGCGGGCCGCCATTTCGAACTGGAGCCGGTTGGCCGCCTGCTGCATTCGCTGGTGCAGATCTTCCATGACTTTTTCTGTGTCCCCTTCCAGAAACCGCTCCAGCCCAGCGATCATTTCCCGATACTCTTCCCGGCTCACAGCCCCTATGCACGGCCCGGCGCACAGGCCGATGTGGTAGTAAAGGCACGCCCGTCCTTTCTTCCGTTCCTGCTCCACGTCGCAAGTGGCGTAGGGGAAGACCTTTCGGAGCGCGTTCAACGTCTCCCGCACGGCCCATACGGATGTGAACGGCCCGTAGTACCTGGCTCCGTCCTGGAGCACCCGGCGGGTCATGGTGACCCTTGGGAATGGCTCCTGCCAGTGAATTTTGATGTACGGGTACTGCTTATCGTCCTTCAGCCGGACATTGTACCTGGGGCGGTAGCGCTTGATGAGGGTATTCTCCAGCACCAGCGCCTCCAGCTCGCTGCCGGTGACAATCCATTCCAGGTCGACGACATCGCCCACCAGGCGGCGGGTTTTCTCGTCGTGCTGGGCGCTTTGCTGGAAATAGGAGCGCACCCGCTGGCGCAGGTTCACTGCTTTGCCGACGTAAATGACCTTTCCGTCGGAGTTGCGCATGATGTAAACGCCCGGCTGCATCGGAAGCAGGTCGAGCTTTTCCTTCAGACCGATTTCCTCCATAGAAAGCCTTCGTCAAAGGTAACCATTCACGTCAATGGTGCCAACTTCCTCACCGCAGAGCCCGCCACAACGAATCGGCGAAACGGACCGCTCAAGGGAAGTCTCACCGCTGATTCGCTGGTTTTGACTCCCTGCGTCCCCGGCGGTGAATGAAAATCTTTCTCGTCAGGCGACCAGGCTCCGCAGCACCCGCAGGTTTTCCACGTCCTCGTGCAGGTCCTTGCTCTTGGGTGTTTCCAGCAGGCCCGGCAGGCCATCGAACCTGGGGTCGTTTAGGATCATCCGGAACGGCTCCAGTCCCAGCATCCCCTGGCCGATGTGGGTGTGCCTATCCACGTGGGAACCTACGTCTTTCTGGCTATCGTTCAGGTGAAATACTTTCAGGCGATCCAGGCCGATGAGCTGGTCGAACTCGTCCCACATCCGCTCGTAACTATCCTTGTCTCGAAATTCGTACCCGGCTGCCAGCGCGTGGCATGTATCGAAGCAGATCCCAATTCGCCCTGGATGGTCGACCATGTCCCGGATGGCGGCAAGTTGTTCGAAAGTGTACCCTAGATTCGTCCCCTGTCCCGCCGTGATCTCCGTCAGTGTCATCACTTTGAAGCCCTCGGTGGCGGCGTGGGCGCGGTCTAGCCCTTCCGCTACCCGCCGGAGCCCTTCTTCCTCACCGGAGCCAGTGTGGGAACCTGGATGCATTACCAGATAGGGAATGCCCAGAGCCTCGGCGCGGTTTAGTTCGTCGATGAATGCAGCGATGGATTTTTCCCACAGGTCATCCTTCGGCGTACCCAGGTTGATGAGGTAACTGTCGTGGGCGACCACCGGGTGGATACCTGTCTCTTCCTGGCGTTTGTGGAACCGCTCGATCTCTTTCGGGTCCAGAGGCTTGGCCGTCCAGCGGTTGTTGTTTTTCGTGAATATTTGCATCGCCTCGCATCCGGCTTGAACGCCGCGGTCGAACGCTTTACTAACCCCTCCGGCTATGGATTCATGTGCTCCTAGTCTTAGCACGGGAACACCTCCTCAATATTCTGCTATGCTGCTCGGGCCAACTACGTTACCTGCAGTGATTATAACCCAATTTCCCAACTTGAGAAAATGGGCCTCGAGAGCACTTCTGAACTACCCCAGGAGCTCTCAGGAATTGCTTCGCTCTCCCTGAGAAGATCTCTAGTTGACATACATTGGTCATGGGGATATCATTGCATAAGCATGGATGGTTGTGTAGCATGGCCGTTCCGGTCGCGTGCCGGAGGCGGTTACCACATGACAAGGAGGAAGCAAAGATGAAAGTCTCTCGTGTGTCTGAAATGCGCAACCTCGACAGGCTAGCTACTGAGCGATATTCCATTCCCGGCAGGATTCTGATGGAGAACGCCGGCGAAGCT
>WFSD01000002.1 GCA_015486235.1 Anaerolineae bacterium | reverse complement strand
TCCATCATGGCTCCAACAGGGAGGAAAATTGCCGGAGGAGCGCTATGAGACCTGCCGCCAGCTTGAACCACCCCACAGGACTTGCAGCCAGGGTAACCCGCTCGCCTTTCTGTTTCTTCTGATGGGCTATGCTCCAGGCTAGCGCCATCCCCGCCAGGGCACCTACGATAGCTCCGACCACCAATGTCTCCCTCTCGTCGTTACGCATGGGTACCTCCCTGTTTTCTCACCTTGCGAAAGATCGCTCTAATGGTAGCCTCCACCGCCGCTTTGGTGGATGATGCTGCTATGATCGGTTCAGCTGCTTCTCCGCTCAAGTCGGAAGCCATCTCCCGCGCCATGTGCGTCACCCCTATGGCCTGGGCTATATACTCCCGAAGGTATTGCCGTGACCTCCTGATCAGCCACAGACCCCCAACGATTACTACCAGCAACAACGTTGCGGCGACTATGCCCTCCAGTACCAGCACTATCAATGCTATGTCTCTCCATGTAGCAAGGCTTCCCATTCTTCACCTCCGAATGTCCATCATGCCCCTGCGCGCAACCTGTGGCGCAGCATGGGTGGGCGTACCCATTTTATCATCCATCCGAGGGAACCACCAACTTTGTCTTGGAGAGGGCTTTCGAAGCAAATCAAGGCCCGGAAACGCCCCTGGAAGTCCTCACACCCGATACCGGGCTTGTGCTGTGGCTTGCCAGGGGTTGACGAAAGCCTCCCGAAAGGCAGATTAATTCCTGGAGGCCCTATGGGCCCCCAGGAATTACTTCCTTTTCCCGGAAAGCGTTGCTGCCAGTTTAAGCATGCCATTCCTTTCGCGATAACTCCCTGGCTAACGCTTCCGCCCTGGGGTCTCTCCACTTGAGCTGATGGCGGTACGCGGGATGGGGCTCGAAACGTCGCCTCGCCTCCTCCGGAGTGACGTTGCCAGCGATGTCCATTTCTTTCATGCTGGCCTGTCCCAGGCCCGCTTCGCTGCAGTAATGCAGGTACCCAATTTCGTCCACCAGATATCCCATCATCCAGGCAGTCAGGGAGTCGGCAGCGAGGAAATCGGAGCTGACCACCGCTATGCGCCAGGGGACCACCTGCCCGTCAGTTGGGCCGGCACCCTCCATCCCCTCCCAACCGTCTATCACACTGATATCTGGCCTGAGCCCCTGGATCGCCATGGCAAACAGGTTAAGGTTTATGGCTGGGTACCCCTGGTGCATCAGAACTTTGTGGCTCCTGCCGATTTTCTGTGTCACGCCGGAGTTCACATAGATGGACCTGATCATATCCATCCCCGGGAGCTTTTTGGCCTGGCTGCGCAGTTTCTTGATAAGCGCCGATCGCTTCCTGTTTATCGGCATCCTGACCGCGCTCCTGTTCACGATAGTCCCCATGACGATATTCTTCAGCGAAAGGGTAACGATTACCGTATCATGGGTTTTTGGGGGGCCTACGCTTACCACACAATTGCTCTCGAGGACCGTGCTTGCCACTTCCAGAGGTCGAGGCCGGAAATCCCTGGTGTATGCCCGGAATGTTACGGTTTCGTCGTCGTTCAAATCCAGAAAAGTGAGATTCTTGTATTCCTCGTGGAGCTTCAGGTAGCCGAAGTTCAAAAAACCTTCCCACGTGTTCCTCAATGCTGCTCCTTCGGCGATGACTATAGGGACGTCCGAGGCCCGTCGCACAAAATCCGCTACGGCCCGCACGGCATCTACGTGGGTAGCGGCGGCCTGATTCGTGGTAGAGACGAAATTGGGCTTTACGAGGACGAAACGGCACCTTTGCCAGTCAAATCCGGCCACTCCATATTCGAGCGCCGAGAGGACTGTATCGTACCTGGTCTTCCCCCTGGTCAATGCCACTCTGCTCTTGCCCACTGCTCACAGAACTCCCTTTCAGAAAAGTATTGAACGGTGTCCCACGCTTCTATTTGAAATCGAGCCGCTTGCTCCTCATGGTCACGCTTTCCACCAGGCCGATGCCTAACAACAACGCTATCAGCGAACTCCGTCCGTAGCTTACGAACGGCAAGGGTATGCCAGTCACCGGCACGATCTCCATATTCATCCCAACATTCACAAATATCTGGAAATAAATCAAAGCTGTCATCCCAACGATTATGAGCTTGCCAAATTGATCGTTGGCGTTTTCTGCCAGGTAAATCATCCGGAACAGGAGTATCAGCAGCACCAGGAAGAATAGCAAAGTCCCCAGGAATCCCCATTCTTCTGCTATGACAGAAAAAATATAGTCGGTGTGACGCACGCGCAGAAAATGGAGCTGACTTTGGCTTCCATGCCTGTATCCTTGCCCAAGGAGCCCGCCGGAACCTATGCTGATGAGTGCTTGCCGGATGTTGTTGAACACCTCAGGATCAAGGGACGGGTTGAGGAAAGCGGTTATCCGTTCTTTCATGTATCCTCGTAGTTGCTGCCAGACGAATGGTGCAGCAATCACGCCTCCGAAAACCAATGCCAGGACGTGGGCCATGGAAACTCCACTCATCAGGATCATTATGCCGCCAACGAAAAGGATGGAGATAGCGGTGCCCAGGTCTGGCTGCATGTATATCAAGATTGCAGGGGGTATCAGGATAGCTATTGCCAGGGCGAAATTGAGCAAATGCCCCATTCGTCCCTCTCTCTCCGCGAGGAACCTGGCCATCACCAGCACCAGGAACAGCTTTACGAACTCGGAGGGTTGGAAAGAAACCGGGCCCAGCGTAAGCCATCTCTGCGCTCCTCCCGCCCGGTGTCCGGACACCTGCACTCCGACCAGGAGCAAAAGCGTGAAGATGTACAAGGGCCAATAGAAATATCCCAGAGATCGATAGTCAGTATTGGCTGCGAGGAACACCAGCAGGAGGCCAACGGAGCCATAAATCGCTTGTTTCCGGGCGGTGCCTTGCAGGTCGGGGCTGTTGACCGTGGCGCTGTGGATCATTGCCACGCCAAACGCTACGAGTAACACGACCAGCAGGAGTAGAAACCAATCGAAACGTCGCCACAGGCGGCGGTTGAGCATATTCTATCGCCTCTTCCTGCCCCTCACGGGAATTTCGGCCACAATTCTACTGCCTGCACTCCCCCGTTTGAGAAATACCGAGGCGTTTTCCGTATCTATGTCCAGATGGCTGGACATTACTTTAAGCATTTCCTCGGAGAGCATTGTCAACATGCCTGGCGGGATATCCACCCGATCATGGGCCAGCACCTTCTCCAAGCGCTGCTTGGCGATCTCCCTGCTGGTTTTCCTCCCTGTTAGTGCCTGCCACATGCCCATGTGAGCCTCCATCCTGCTTGTCCCGCTAACCCATCAATCTGGCTATTCTCTGGAAAAATCCCCGGCGTTCTCTGATCTCCATGAATGGCACTCTTTCTCCCAGGATACGCCTGGCAATGTTGCAAAAAGCCTTCCCGCTCTTGCTGTTGCTATCCAGAGTTATGGGATAGCCCCTATTGGTGCTTATCACGATCGCTTTGTCTTCCGGCACTATCCCTAACAGCTCTACCGCCAGAATGTCGAGCATATCTTGGCTGGTAAGCATATCTCCTCTGTTCACCAGATCAGGGTTGATCCGATTGATGACGAGCGATGGAGACTCCTTGCCTTCCGCTTCCAACAACCCGATAACCCTATCCGCATCCCGCACGGATGACACCTCAGGAGTTGCGATGATTATCACTTTGTCCGCTGGTGCTACGGCATTGAGATAGCCTCGTTCGATGCCTGCTGGCGAATCTATCAGCACAAAATCGAAACTAGGGCGCAGGCGCTTGCATAAATCTACCATCTGATCTGGGTGCACAGCATTCTTATCGCGGGTCTGGGCAGCGGGGAGCAGAAAAAGAGTACCCACTCTTTTATCTCGAATGAGCGCCTGTTGGACCCTGGCCCTGCCTTCTATCACATCCACCAGGTCGTATACCACCCTGTTCTCCAGCCCCATGACGACATCCAGGTTCCGCAACCCGATATCCGCATCAATGACCACAACTCTCTTGGAAAGCTTGGCAAGGCAGATGCCGATGTTCGCTGTGGCCGTAGTCTTTCCTACGCCACCTTTCCCGGAGGTTATAGTTACTACCATTGCGCCCATAATATCTCCACTCATGCAACTACGCAGTCACCAAATTAACTTTCTCCCAGACAATCGCCTGGTAAACTTTAGCACATGTTAACATAACTGCCTCGTAACGTCAACTTTCCTAAAAACAGACCGGCAACACCAGATGCCCAAGCTGGGCGGTAGCCCCGCGTTCGATTTTCTCGTTCGATCATCACCTTCCGGCCAGAATTCTTGCACGATGGGCAGGGAAATCTTGACCGCAGAGCACACCGACAGCGGGCAGTGCCCGCCAATCAACAAATGGAGCGGATCAGCGGAAAGTTTTCCCCAGAGACAACAGGCTTTGTCACAAATACGAGAAGGTTCGGAAACTGTACGCAGGAGATAGAACAACGGTGCATGAGGGGATTTCGAGGCAAACTGGAGCCCAAAAGTGCTCCTGGAAGCCCTCACACTCAATGCAGGGCTCGTGCTGTGGCTTGCCAGGGGTTGACGAAAGCCTCCCGAAAAGCTGGTTAATTCCTGGGGGCCACAGGACCCCCAGGAATTACTTCGTTTTCCCGGCAGGCCGAAACTGTTGCGGCTTTTGAAAATGTTGTATATACTTCGGTTGGAAGCAAGATCTACATTGCTGGGAGGTAGCACTTTGGAAAAGCACATACCGGAAAGTAAGCTGATAAGCGCTGACGAGGCACTGAAAACGGTACTACAGGGTGTAAAGCCATTGCCAGCCCAACAGGTGCCTCTGGTAGAGGCATTCGGGCGGGTACTGGCGGAACCAGTGGTCGCCAAAGAGGATATTCCCCCGTTTGCCAATTCGGCGATGGATGGCTATGCTGTGCGCGCTGAAGATGTGGCGTCAGCCAGCAGGGACCATCCAGTACACCTCCGGGTAATAGGATCGTCCGCGGCCGGATATGTGCCTTCGACAGCTGTCGTATCGGGCACCGCTGTGCGCGTGATGACCGGAGCGCCTCTCCCTCGGGGATCCGATGCCGTGGTTCGATTCGAGAACACTGACGAGCCGGAGCAGGGAGGCGATAGGACACCAGACGAAGTGGCGATATACGCCCCGGCGAAGTTGTGGGACAACGTCCGCCAGGCCGGAGAAGATGTGAAGAAGGGGCAAGTTGTGTTGGAAGCCGGAACGGTGGTCCGCGCCGGAGAGATCGGGCTTCTTGCTGCCACAGGACATACCACCGTTCTGGTTCACAGGAAACCGCGCGTTGCCATCCTGTCCACTGGAGACGAACTCCTGCCGCCGGGAAGTGCGCTGGAGCCAGGGAAAATCCGGGACGCCAACGGCTACTCTCTTTACGTTCTGGTCGAGAAGTATGGGGGAGTGCCTGTACCTCTGGGAATCGCCAGGGATACGGAAGAGGACCTGCGCGCCAAGTTGCACGAGGGACTGGAACGAGGGGTTGACCTGTTCCTGACCTCGGCAGGCGTTTCCAAGGGAGACTACGATGTGGTGAAAGGGGTTCTCGATTCCGAGGGACAGATATCTTTCTGGATGGTCAGGATGAAACCGGGGCAGCCGTTGGCTTTTGGGCACGTTCAAGGGGTGCCGCTTCTCGGCCTGCCTGGCAATCCAGTCTCTTCCATCGTTTCTTTCGAGGAGTTTGGACGCCCGATGTTGCTGAAGATGCAGGGCCACACATACCTGCGCAAGCCTACCGTCAGGGGAGTGACTGCGGAAGCGTTCAAGAACAGTGGCCGGAGAAATCATGTGCGGGTCCGCGTGGTGAAAAAGGAGGGCTGCTATGTGGTAAGGCGCGCAGGGCCTCAGGGATCCGGCATCCTTTTGACCCTTTCCAGAGCAAATGGCTTGATGATCATCCCGGAAGGGGTGTATCGGGTGGAGGTTGGGGAAATGGTAGACGTGCAGATGCTCGATTGGCCTGAGATCGTCGAAAGCGGAGTGATGGATGTCCAAAAGGCACAAGAGAGCACGTAAGACAAAGGCAGGGCAGGCTCGAGGAATACCGGTACCCAAAGTCTTTGGCAGCGCTCAAAACCGCTGGGACAGGGCGGCTCTTGGCCCCCATCCACCCTACTACCCTTCTACCACCGGCGTGGGCGAGGTGGGGCTGTCGGGTGGTTTTCGTCGCTTCCTGGCACCGGGAACGGCTCAAGGGTGCCATCCCGATGCAACTCGCGGAGTGTCCACAGTGCAGCTTTGCCCGGGGTGATGGGTGAGGGAAAAAGGCTTCCTTCGCTTCCTTGCAAGGCAAGCTCGTCCCACCACCTTTGGACACCACCAAGTTTTTCGTAAATGGCAGGAAACTGGCTGGCACTTAGCCTGTCAAGACCTCGAAAAACTCATTGGAGAGACCAGGAAATGAAATCGGACACTAAAGACCGGGGCCTTCACCGGTTGCAGGTATTCTTGTCAGCGGCGGGGGTAGGCGTTTCCGGTTACCTGACCTACGTGCATCTGACGAACAAAATCGTTTATTGCGGCGAGTATTCTGGGTGTGAGACGGTCCAGGCAAGTTCGTACTCGACTCTTCACGGCGTGCCTGTGGCGCTTGGAGGTGTGCTTCTATACTTGTTGCTTTTAGCCCTTTCTGTGGTAGAATTGCGGTTACCCGGAAATAAAGCGCTTCGTGTGAGATACGCTTTCTTCGGGTTCTCGGCGGTAGGCTTGCTTTACTCTATGTACCTTACATACTTGGAGATGTTTGTTATTTGTTCGATTTGCCTGTGGTGCCTGACATCGGCTTTTGTCCTACTCAACACTACGCTAATCAGCGTCTGGCGCCTCCAAGGGCAAGCGAGCTGAATTTTAGCGAGGAGTAAAGATGACTAGGGTACGTTGTCCTCATAGCCAGTGCATCTACTGGGACGATGGGTATTGTAGTGCTGAGACGATAGAGCTGGATCCGGAGACTCTAGCGTGCATCACGATGGAAGAAATCGATGACTTGGTTTTATCGGATGAAGTCGGCGATTGGGATGAAAACGACGAAGGGCCGTCGGAGAAAGGACACTCAAGTGAAAACCTCTGGGACGAAGAGGACGATATTGTCATAGAACCCCTGGAGGAGCTAGCGGAGGAGGAATGGAAAGAAGAAGACGAAGATTTCTGATCCCCAATCCGAATCCGACTGAACTGTTGGCCGGGCGAAGGCCGGTCGCACTATCAGAGCGCATGATCGCGGGCATGCGCTCTTTTTGTAAATGAAGGAGAGAACATGAAAGCAGACATTTTGTTACAGAATGGCCTGGTTGTCGCTATGGACGATGCCAGACATATGTGGAAAGATGGGGCTGTAGCTATCAAGGACGGTGCCATCCTGGCAGTAGGCCCATCCGAAGATATCAGCACAGCATACGATGCTGATGAAACGTGCGATTGCAGCGGACTTATCCTGACCCCCGGTCTGGTGAATGCCCACACTCACATCCCCATGAGCCTGCTGCGCGGCCTTTCCGACGATCTGCGGTTGGATGTGTGGCTTTTGGGGTACATGATGCCCGTAGAGCGCGAGTTCGTCAAGCCAGATTTCGTCCGACGGGGAGCGATGCTTTCTCTGGCGGAGATACTTCTTTCTGGCACTACGACTTTCTGCGATATGTACTATTTCGAGGAGGAGATCGCGAAAGTCACGGCAGAGGTCGGCGTCAGGGCAGTCCTGAGCCAGACAATACTGAAATTCCCATCGCCCGACGCAGGAAGCTACGACGAAGGCCTGGATCGAGCGCAAAGGTTCATCGAAGGATGGAAAGACCATCCGTTGATCATGCCTGCGGTGGCTCCCCATGCCCCTTACACCACTACAGAAGATCTGCTCGAGAAAGCTGCTCGGCTGGCAGTGGAGCACGACGTCCCCTTGCACATTCATCTCTCAGAGACCTCTCAGGAGGTGAAGGAAAATTAC
Organism: Anaerolineae bacterium; assembly: GCA_015486235.1. Classification (GTDB taxonomy): domain Bacteria; phylum Chloroflexota; class Anaerolineae; order S016-19; family S016-19; genus S016-19. The sequence continues at coordinate 13,518 of WFSD01000002.1, read as the reverse complement.
AAGGAGCATGGACTCCCCCCTATTGCCTATGTGGACAAGATCGGCGTTTTCCAGGCAAAGACCATCGCAGCCCATTGCGTACACGTAGAGGATGAAGAGATCAAAATCCTCGCCGACCGGCACGTGGGCGTGGCTCATAATCCATCCAGCAACATGAAACTTTCAAGTGGTGTCGCTCCAGTATCCCAGATGCTCAAGGCTGGAGTGTCAGTGGGCATTGGGACCGACGGCCCGGCCAGCAACAACAATCAAAATATGCTGGAAGAGCTGCACCTGGCATCATTGCTGGCAAAAGTTCACACCGGAGATCCTACGGCGCTTCCAGCGGAGATGTCTTTTGCAATGGCGACCATCGGCGGGGCGAAAGCACTGCACATGGATCACCTCGTGGGCTCCCTGGAGCCGGGGAAACGGGCAGATATCGTGGCGTTCGGAACAGAGGCCCCACACCTGGTTCCTCTCTTCGACCTGGGGCCGCAGAATGTGTACTCCCACCTGGTGTATACGGCGCAGGCGTCCGACGTGAGGCATGTCTGGATCGACGGGAGAATGTTGTTGCGGGATCGGAAATTCCTGACGATCGACCTGGACGAGGCCAGGGGAGCAGCTCGCAGATTCGCCGTCCGGATAAGCGATTTCGTGACGAACCGAGAACAAAGTCTGTTAGACAAGCTGTTGGCGGTCGCGCCAGCTGGCCTGGAGCAACGTGAAACATTCGAGATCCAGGTAAAGGCCAAAGTGGACGACCTGGGAACAATCGAGGAAAAACTCCAAGGTGGGGAGTTCAAGGTCTTGCGCAGGAGCGTGCGCCAGCAGTTCGATACTTATTTCCTGTTCAACGACGGAAAGAAAGGATTCATCCGCTATCGGGAGGACAACATAGTCGTGCACCATGAGGGTAGGCCGGGGTTGCCTGGTGCTGAGATGGACATCAAGCCACAGTACAGCCTGACGCTGCTTGGGCCTACCAGGGAGCGCGAGTACGCCAACTCTGTCATCCTGAGCCGGTCGAGATTCGTCGCTCCCGCAGTTCAATCTCTTCGGTTCTACCGGGAGTATTTCAAGCCGGACATGGAGAAAGAGGTCATAAAATGGAGGACCCGCTACCACGTGGAATATGATGGAGAGGATTTCGCGATAAACCTGGACAAACTCAACAAGCCGACTGTCGAGGGTGGGTTCATCGAGATCAAAATAAGGACCTGGTCTCGCGAAGATGCAGAAAGGAAGGCAGGACTCGTCAACGAACTGCTGATGAAGTTGAGCATCTTGCCGCCCGCCCTGGTTAGAGGCGAGTATGTAGGACTGTAACCCGATAAGGCTCGAGGAAGCTTGTGAAGCAGGTTCCGGGTATCCGACAGAGGCCGCTCGCCACCGTCGCGCCGAAGCACCTCCCTCTTTCTCCCCCCAATGCTGGAGGTGTGGGGGCCGACGACAGTTCAGGGAGGCTCCCAGTGGTCACTTCGAAATCCCTTTAGGGGGCTTTCGAAGCAAATCGGAAGCCCGAAGTCGTTTCAGAAGCTTTCTCGGCGCTTCTGAAGCGATCCGCTACTTGCCGTTGGGGTTGATGTAGAGCGATAACGGTTCTGGGGATTCCTTGGGGCCCGTAGGGCCCCCAGGAATTGCTTCGCTCTCTCTCTTTAGGTCGTGGATCTTGACATACACCGCCCCGATTAAATATAATAACGATGGTTATAGAAATTGGCTCCCCCGATGGGCAAGTTCTGTCAGGGAGGTGACAAAATGGCAGTGAGACCAATTGCGCTGATAGGGGCTCCTGTTCTCAGGGAGAAAGCGAAAAAAGTCCATTCATTCGACGATGATCTTCAGGTGTTGGCCGAAGACATGCTGGAGACCATGCGGCAGGCTTATGGGATTGGCCTGGCAGCACCGCAGGTAAGCGTCTCGAAGCAGGTAATAGTGGTAGAGCTTCCCGAAGAGTACAAAGAAGTGGAACCGCTGAGCGGTAAGCCGCTGGTTTTCATCAATCCTGAGATAATCAAGAGCAGCAGAGAGGAAGTCTCAGGGGAAGAAGGGTGCCTATCCATCCCAGGCTACGTAGGCGAGGTATGGCGCTCTAAGTGGATCGTGGTGAGAGCGCTGGACAAGAACGGCAAGAAATTTCGGCTCAAGGCAAAAGACCTGCTCGCCAGAGTCATTCAGCACGAGATAGATCATCTCCACGGCGTGTTGTACATAGACCGCATCGAAAGCCCCGACAAGCTGTGGAAAGTGGATCGTGAAGCAAAAACAGAACGAGAGGGCATTCTGGAGAATGTAGCCCTGGCCTGATTGGGCCCGCCATTGGCGGATTGGGTGCTCGAAGTAAATCCTGGGGCCCTACGGGCCCCAGGGATTCCTCGGATTCCGTTGTCGGTCTCCATCAACCCAAACGACGGGCCGCGATTTATCTCGGATGCCTCAAGGAGACCCCTGAAACCCGCCTTGGGCTTTCAAAGCAAATCGGAAGCCCGGGTCCAACGCTATTTTCGGATAGGTTCGCCTCGCGATGGCGATGTTTTCATCTCCATCAGGGCCTTCGCCGCCGACAGCTTCATCTGCCTGGAGAGTAGTGCGTAATCCTCAGGTGCTACTTTGCCTACCTGGTAGTCTGCTTCTAAGTCGAGAATCGCGCGGAGCAGGGATTCGTACCGCGCCAGGAGCGCCTTTCGCTCCGCAAGCTCGTCCTCTGGCATTCGCATGTCCCGTGACAGCAACGGTATGGTCACATACCATGTTGCAACCGCTGTGATTACAATCCCTGTCAGCAGAATCGGCAATGTACTCACTGCACCACCCCCCTTGCCAGGGATTCTCTCTGCCTCGCGACGGCGCAGGCAGGTTCTGGATGAGGCCACACCGCTATCACGGCTCCCAAAAGCATTACGATTGCCCCGATCCATATCCATGATATCAGTGGCCGGACGTAGATCTCGAAATACGCTCGAGCGCCGTTGTTATCCCATCCCGCCAGCACCACGTAAAAATCCCTGGTGAATCCGGATAGCAGGCCGACTTCTGAGGTAGGTTGATCCGGAGCCTTGCTGTATATCCGGCGGGCGGGCGTTATCTGCCCCACGTGCATCCCTCCCCGCTTTACCTCCAGCAGGGCATAGGCACTCCGATAGTTGCGCCCTTCCCTGGCATGAAGCCCCTGGTAAGTGATGGTGTACCCAGCTACCCGTACGCTCTGTCCTTTCGAGAGATTCGCCTGCGCATCTTTCTCGTAGGCGGTGGAAGCCAGGATGCCCACGGCCATCATCGCCACGCCCAGGTGAACCAGGTAACCGCCGTACCGCTGCTGCCCTCTGTGGAAGAGATGGTACAGCCCCACCAGCACATTCTCCCGCCGATGCCTCCGGCGGGCAGCGATTCCACGCTGGAATTCTTGCAACACCACCACAGCCACAAAGCCCGTCAGGCCGAACCCTACCAGAGCGTAAGCGTCTTTCGCCCCCAGGAAAAACGCCAGTAAGGCCGTCACCACAGCGCTCGCTGTCGGCACGCCCAGCGCTCGTGCCAGCTTTCTGGGATCGCTCCTGCGCCATCTCATCAGTGGCGCAAGCCCCATCAACAACAATACCAGTCCGAAAAGCGGTCCATCTACCTTCTCAAAGAAAGGGGCGCCAACGGAAATCTTCTGACCGGTGAAGAGACTGGAAATGGTGGGGAAGATGGTACCAAGGAGCGTCGCACCAGCCAGCGCCAGGAACACCAGGTTCTGGTACAGGAAAATCGACTCCCTGGAGAGCATCGAGTCCAGGCTGTTCCGACTCCGGAGTGCGGGCAGCCGCTTGAGAAAGATGTAGAGCGATACGCCGGATACCAGGATGATGTACACGCCAAAAATCAAACCGATGTTGGACACGGCGAAGACATGAACTGACTCTACCGCTCCACTTCTGGTGATGAACGTGCCCAGGAGTGTGAAGATGTACGTCAGGAAGACAAGGAGCATGTCCCATACCTTCAGCATGTTCCACCTTTCCTCGATCATGATGGAATGGAGGAACGCCGTGGCAGTGAGCCAGGGGATGAGCGACGCGTTTTCCACCGGATCCCAGCCCCAGTACCCACCCCAGCCAAGCTCTGTGTAAGACCAGCGCATTCCCAGGACGATCCCCAGCGTCAGGAACGCCCATGGCACCAGCGTCCACCTGCGGATGAGCTTCGTCCACTCGCTACCCACGTGACCGGTTGCCAGAACTGCCATGGCATAGGAGAAAGGCACGGTGAGCCCAACGTATCCCAGGTACAGTCCCAGGGGGTGCACGATCATCCAGACGTTTTGTAGCAACGGATTGAGCCCATTGCCATCCCTGGGGACGAAATCCAGCAGTGCAAAAGGATTGGCACCTGACCCGAAGAGCATCAGGAAGAAGAAAAATCCAGTGTTCAGCAAGATGACGGCGACGAAATATGCCTCCAGGGGCACGGAATGCTGCGTCCCTACCAACGATCCGCGTCGAGCTGTCGGGAAGAGAAAGTACAAAGCTGCCACACCATATGCCACCAGCACCAGTTGCCAGAACAGGAGTGAACCTGCCTGACCGCCCCAGAATGCTGCCAGCTTGTAGAGCGCCGGCAGGGACCGCTCGGAGTGTGTCGCCACGTAGGCCACCTGGAAATCGTCGGTCAGGAGCGCTTGTGCCAGAATGGCCGACGCGAGCACGGTCAACCCCGCGACTGCGAACAAAGCCCTTCTGCCGGAAATTTCCCACCGTCGATCGTTTTTCATGCCGCCCATGACCGAAGCTGCTGCTCCGTATGCGGATAGCGCCAGCCCCAGCCATAGAGCATGATACCCGATGTAAACCATCTATCCCTCGAGTCGGCGAAGGAGCGGGTTAGCGAATCATTCCCGCATACCCTCCAGGTCCTCTTCTACCTGCTTCAGATACTCCCGCAGCTCCTCGTCCTCCGGCGAGAGATCGATTTCAACGCTCTCTGGTTTCGACGCCTGCCATCGGCGCATGACGAAGTAGAGCCACACAGCGCCCGCCAACAATCCGACCGCGGGCAGCACCCAAACCAGCAGGTTGATGCCGCGCTTCGGCGGTTCGCCCAGGACCTGCGGGCCGTACAGGCCCACGAAATCCTGTCGTATCTGCTCCGGCGACTCCCCGGCTTCCAGCTTCCGGGTGATCTCCTGGCGCATCTGCTCGCACACTTTCAGTTCGCATTTGTCCAGCCTGCCGCCGCCCAGGACCGGCGACCAGAGGGTGCGTGCCACCGCCTGAACCCGATCCTGGGGAACCGCTGGCGTAGGCGTGGGCCCTGCCGCCACTGCCGGATACGCCAGCATCGCCAGAATGAGCGCCAGGATCACTATCCGTGCCAGCTTCATCTTTTTTCGCTCTCCAGGTACTCCCGGAGCGTTTCGATCTCCCGTCGGAGGTACGCTTCCCTGGAGTTTATCCTCAGTACCAGCACGAAAACCCCCAGCCAGAAAACGGCATACGCCGCAAGAAGATAGACCATCCTTTCCTCCTCAGTTCTCCTCAGGGTCTCTCGAGTCCGATGCGTAGTCCGGCTCTGCCTCCGCGAACATTGCCAGTTGCTGTGGAACCCGCAGTTCCACTTCTCGCCCGATGCGTGGCGCTTCTTCAGAGAGGCTCGAGAGAGCAGAAAGCACGCCCACCGGAGGCCCAGCCCGAAGCCTCGGCGAGAGGAGAAAAACCAGAGCCTCGCCCATCAGTGCTGTCAGGATGTCTCCAGGGTTCATCGGCAGGTCGAGCGATGCCGTCCTCTCCAGCCACTCCCTCGCGCGTCCGATCACTTCCGGCACAGACCTGTTCCATTCCCCCGCGGAAGGGAACACAGGGTTGCCTTTCTGACACACCAGGATTGCATCGTACCGGATATTCCCTCTGCTGCTGTGGAAGCCGCTCTTTCCCTCGGAGCGGACGAAAGGCGCCGATATCACGACGAACCCCGCATCCATGAGGGATTTCGCCATTGCCGCCCACGCCTCCGGGCTGTTGTGATGGAAAGTGAACGTCAGAGCACCATCGTCCTTCAAAACTCGCCGGGCTTCTTTCCAGATGGATGCCAGGGTCTTGGAGAAATATTCGATTCCCTTCCCCTCCCTCTCGTTCTGTACCAACTCCTCTTCCCGGCGGGAGTGCTCCGGCAGGAACCACGGGTAGCGCCCTTTCAGCGCCAGCCGAAGCCACACGTAGAAGAAATCCGCCAGTTCCGAGTACATGACGTTGTCGAAATACGGCGGATCCGTGACCACGTAGTCCACGCTCCCATCCGGCAGGTCCTTCAGGTCGGAGGAATCGCCGCACCGGACGAAAACATCGCCCTTTCCCTCGATGAACCGCCGGGCATCCGGCGCCAGCCTCCCGACGCCGGGATGCACTGTGCCGATCCGCTCGCCCTTGTACTTCCCCCGCTCGTATGGCCGAAGGGCGTACTCCTTGCCTCGCAGCACTTTGGCGAAGGACGCCGAAAACGTCCCCCGCCCGGATTTCGTTCCCCAGACGTTGTTCTCCGTCGGGCGCTCGATGGGATGGTAGGCATGCAGGCCAAAGAGAAGCGAAATCTTGTGGTAATCGATCTCGTACTTGCAGAAAATGTTGTTGGCGTCCAGGGCGTCGGAGAACGCCAGCAGCAGGTGTTCCTGCAAGTTGACGTCCTCTTCCTCCAGTATGCCTCGCAGCAGCGTCGAGAGTGCCAGAAGCTGTCTGGGGAGGAACAAATCGGAGAAATGCGTGTATCCGTGGTTCACCGGGCGCGGGTCGCTGCGGCCATCCACGGGGATTTCCTGCCGCGGGTAGAGCGCATCCTGCTTCATCCGGTTCCACTCGGCTTCCGCCTGCCGCACACGCTCCAAATCGCCTTCGTCCGCGGGTTTCAGAAACCGCCGATCGCACGTAGGGCAATATCCCTCGATGCCGAAGAGCCGCACCGGGAGGGGGCCTCCAATGCGCTGCACCACGTCCAACAGGCGATGGCGCTTGCCGCAGTTCGGGCACACGGCAAATCCCCGTCCGGAATTTCCGTGGGCCGGATCGAACTCCGTGTGGCACACCGGACAGGTAGCCTTTTCCGCATGAGGCGGTATGTCGAAGAATGCCCCACATGTCGGACAAACGACCGTTCTGCGATCAGGCCAGCGGGCCACCCAGTGGTTGGGCCACAAGTCGAAAGTCTGCCCGCACCCGTCGCATGGAATCTGTTTGACCCAGAAAGCATACATGATCTCTGCCGGATGCCCTTCGGGGCAGGTCGTCCGGTAGAGATTCTTGATTTCAGCGCCGACCCTATGTTCCAGGCGGCTGAAGGCATCTCGAAGCGCCTGCGTGTCCACCGGCTCGATTTCCTTTTTCGTCAGGAACCACGCCACCGGGTTGATATCCGAACCGACGACACGCGCACCCAGGCGAAGCGCCTCGAACAGCGTTGTGCCACCGCCCATGAACGGATCCAGCACGACCGGCCTTGCTTCCGGCCGCCAGTCGCTCCAGAACCGGCGGACGATTTCCCGCTTGTGGGCATCGGCGTCGCTCAGCAAAGTGACCAGAAGCATCCGGAACACGGAGCCGAGCCTCCGGGCCCACCACTTGTGCATCCGGTAGACCGGGCGCTTGCTGTTCCCTTCCCGTAGCGCTATGAGATCGATCTCCTCGATAGGGAAATCGTTTTCGATGAACCTCTCACCGCTCATGAGTTTTTCTCTAAAATGCGATGCCACATATCGGGGCCGTCCCCGTACGTCCGACGGAATTTCTCGAAGACGAGACAGATTTTCTCCCGTTTCACGCCGTCCACGGCTGCCCCCTTTCACTACCTCCCTATCACCCTCTCCCGCAGGCCCTCCACATCCAGCGCCAGCAACTCGGCGGCGTAGCGATGGAGCAAAAGCGCCACGTAGAGCACGCTCACCGCCAGCAGCGAGACCATCAGCGCCTGGAACATCCTCGGCGCCAGGTGGAACCCTCCCTGGGAACCCTGCCCGCCGCCTCCAACCACCACCGGGTGAATCGTCCGCCAGAGCCGGATGGACATGAAAGTCAGCGGGATGCTCAGGAAGCTCAGCAGCCCGTACACCCCCGCGAACCTGGCCCGCCGATCCGGTTCCTCCACCGCGTTCCGGAGCATCAGGTACGCAGCGTAAAGAAGCCACGCCACCGAAACCGTCGTCAGCCTCGGGTCCCAGGTCCACCAGGTGTTCCACGTGGGACGGGCCCAGAGGGAGCCGGTGACGATCACCACGCTCAGGAAAACCAGCCCGATTTCCGCCGACGAGACCGCCAGCGCATCCCAGCGCATCTCCGATGTGACGAGATACGCCAGTCCGGCCACCGCCGTGACCAGGAACGCCACCGATCCGGTCCACGCGAAAGCCACGTGAAAATAGAAAATCCGCTGCGCCAGCCGCTCCGCCTCCGTGGGCAGGTTCACCGCCTCCGGGGCGTACACCAACGCCATGTACAGGGCGACCAGCACCAGCACCGCCGCCAGAACGTCCAGCCAGAACGATATCGAACGCTTCACACCTTGCCTCCGGAATCGGCGAATAAACGAGTAAGCGGACCAGCGAATAAACTCCCTCTCAGAGTTCGCTTATTAGCTCCATTCGCCCATTCGCTGATTCAGTTTTCCACCACGAAATCGAACACCAGCACCGAGAGGATGGCGAAAAATGCATCGTAGGCCAGCAAAATCCGCCACCAACTCGCCAGTTCTGCCACCGAGAGCCCATCCAGCGCCCCGGCCGTCAACCGCACCGCGGAGATCAGCACCGGTAGCACTGCCGGAAAGAGCAGAACAGGCAGCATCACCTCCCGCGCCCTGGTGTTCACCGCCATCGCCGATATCAACGTTCCGACGATCACGAACCCGAAAGTCCCCGCCAGCACTACCAGCAACACCGCCGGGCTGATCAGGTTTACGTCGAAAAGAGCCATCATCATGGGCAGCAGGAACGCTTCCGAGACCAGCATGAAGAGCAGATTTCCCAGCGCTTTCGCCAGGTAGATGGCGCTGCGGTCTCCTGGGGAGAGCAGAAGCCCGGCAATGCACCCTTTTTCCTCCTCCAGGGCGAAAGATCGGCTCAAACCGAGTTCTCCGGCGAAGGAAAATGCCACCCACATCACGCCCGGCGCAACCGCTTTCCCGTTCTCGATGCGGAGTTCGAAAGCGAAATTGAACACGAGAACCACCAGCGCGGCGAAAACGAACATCGCGCTGAAGAACTCCTTGTTCCGCCACTCGGAACGGATGTCCTTCCAGAGGATCGCCCAGACGCGCCGGATCAAGATTCGCCCCCGGTGTGCTCCCGGTAAATGGATCGCAGATCATTGGGGGAGAGCCCCGTCAAGCTCCCGTTGTGCACGATCCGCCCCCCGTAGAGTATCGCAAAACGGTGCGACCATGCAAGCCCCAGGTTCAGGTGATGGGTGGCCATCACTACCGTCCTACGTTTTCCTCCGGATTCCCAGAGCATAGGGAAGAGCTCCTCCGCCGCCTGGGGATCCAGCCCCGTGTCCGGCTCGTCCAGGAGCAGGATTGCCGGATCGTGCATCAGTGCCCTGGCAATGGCGAGCCGCTGCACCATGCCGCGAGAAAAAGTGCGCACCGGGTCGTGCCTGCGCCGGTACAGTCCCACCATCTGCAGGAGGTAATCGGCGCGGGCAGGAGCATCCAGCACGGAGTAAAGCCCGCCGTAGAAAATCAGGTTCTCCCGCGCCGTCAGGGAATCGTACAGGAGCGGCTGGTGCGTGACGAAGCCGATGTGCCCGCGTGCGGAATCCGCGGCCCTGGCGAGGTCGTGCCCGGCCAGCAGGATCTTCCCCGACGTGGGGCGGCTCAAGGTCGCCATGATCTGGAGGAGCGTGGTCTTGCCGGCGCCGTTGGGTCCGAAAATCACCACCCGCTCCCCGGCGGCCACGTCCAGGTCCACGCCCTTGAGCGCGTATACCCTGCCGAACCGCCTGGTCAGCCCAAGAACCTGTATCAACGGATCGCCCGCGGCCGATATGGGTGCAGCCAACGGAGATGCTGCCGACGGGAAGGCGGTCGATCGGGGCGCGGTTGGCTGGGACGCCGATGATAGGAATGCCGTTGGTAGGGGCGCAGCATGCTGCGCCCCTACCAACGGCCCTACGTCAAATTTCTGCCCAAATACTCTATGCACCCGCGTCAACTCCTCAACCGGCCACGCCCGGCGAATGCCGCACCAATGCCCAGCGCGCTCCCCAAGATCAGCATCCCGGCATACGCCCACCACGGCAGAGGCTTCCTCGGCTCGCCGGGCAGCCTCCGCAGTTCCAACCGCACTACCTCCCCTCTGGGCACCCCATTGGAAGCGAAAGCTATGTAATCGACACCCCGGAGAGTTCTCCGGCTTTCCTTCGCCGGAATGTCAAGCCATGCATACTCTCCGATGTCCTCCACCAGCACGTTTAGATTATCCACAGGGTACAGGATGGGATAGGCAAGGGAAACTTTTCTCCCTGCATATGGCATTGTGTACTTCAACGTAATCTGCCTGGAGAACTTCCCCGGCAGAAGCGAAAACGTATCGGCATAAGTCTCGGCATCCAATTTCTGGAACCGTTTTCCGATCTTTCCTTCCCGGAACTCCACTTCCGACGCTCCCGCGGGCAGCCTGAACCGCAGGACTGCCTTGCCTTTGCCATCTCCGATATACGTCCTGTTGGTCGTGTTGGAGAAAATGTACATTTCCCCAATCACGAGTTTCTGTCGGCCGAAATCCACCGTCCAGATCGCCCGGGCGACTTCCACGCTGCTCGGATCCGTGGTCGGATCGAAAACCCTGAACGGCAGCGATAGTCGGCTCGTACCCGAGAAGACGCCCGCGTTGCTGTAATACACCACATTCTCGTATTTCGCCGCAGCGACGTATTTCGCACGGGGCACGATTCTCACACTATCGAACTGGAATTTACCGTCGGCGTCAGTGGTGGCAGTGTAGACATCTCCGCGCATCCCGCTGACCGGATCGAAGGATAACAGGTTGACTTCCAACCCTACGGCTGGACGTTCCGTGGTGCCATTGATAACACGGCCGTCCACGGAGCCGACGCCGTTCTCTGCCCCGAATGCAAGCATTGCCGTCACAGAAATCGCGATACCGACCAGGAGAGGGACAAAGGCCTTTTTCACTTGACTCATTACCACCTCACATCCCGTCGCTCCCGTCTATTATCCCCCTAACAGCTCCCCAAACGCAAAAACAGAGCGGGCAAAGCCTGACCCTCCGGACTATCGCCCGCTCCACGAGACGCTATGAAAACAGGGGCAACCAAGCTGGTCGCATTTACGCCTTTTCCGGCTCGTTGTATTCTTTTTCCTCCACCGCATCCGCTTCTGCGGCGTCCCCTTCGATGTCCCTGCCCTTGAGTGGGGTGCTCAGGAACTCCTTGTAGAACTCGTGCTGGATCACCAGGTTCATGATCTCGTTGGTGCCAGTCCAGATGGTGATGAGCCGCACGTCCCGCAGCATCCGTTCCACAGGGAATACATTGGTGTATCCGATCCCGCCGAGCACCTGCATGGCGTGGTTCACCACGTCCCACGCTGCCTCCGTCGAGAATTTCTTCGCCTCGGATACGAGCCGCCTCACCTTGCCCGGGGGGATAGTGCCGCTGTCGATCGCCACACCGACGGCATGGTTCAGTGCCCGGGCTGCATCCAGCAGGGCGAGGCTGTCGGCAATCTTGAAGCTAACCGCCTCGAACCGGCGGATTTTCCTGCCGAAAGCGTAGCGGCGGTCGGCGTATTTTGCCGCAACTTCCAGCGCCGCACGTCCCATCCCCACAGCGCCACCAGCTGAGGTCATCCGCTCCGGGATCATCATCTGATGGAAGACTCTCGTCCCGTTGCCGATGCCCGCCTCGCCACCCAGAACGTTGGAGATGGGAACTGGTGCATTCTTGAAGACGATTCTGCCGGTGCCGCCGCCACGCGTGCCCATCAGCCCATAAACGTGGTGAACTTCCACCCCAGGTCCCCGCTCGATCAAGAATGCCGTCATCGCTTTTTTCGGATCCTCGATTCCCTCGACCTTGCCATAAATCAGGAAGAGGTCGGCACCTTCCGCACCCACTATGAACCGCTTCTGGCCGCTGACGTAGAACACATCTCCTTCTCGCCGAGCCCTGGTGGTGGCAGCGAAGAAATCCGAGCCGCCTCGGGGCTCTGTCAGCCCTTCTGCCACAGTGAGCTTCCCGGCGGTCATCGGTTTCAGGTACCGCTCCTTTTGCTCGTCGGTGCCGAAGACGTGAACTGCTTCGCCTACGATGGAAACCAGCGAGTAAAGGCATGCCAGCGCAGTGCCCAGCACACCCGCCTCCTCCAACGCCGCCAGTTCCGAGGTCCACGACATCCCCCCACCGCCCCATTTCGGGTCGAATCGCAGGCCTAGCAAGCCGCGTCTGCCCGCTTCCTCCAGGAACTCCCGCGGGTACATCACTTTGTCGGCGTCCATGTCGAGCAAAAGCTGCCTCGGAACGGATTTGACGAAATCCTGCATCCTCTCACGGAGTGCTTTCTCTTCCTCCGTCAACATCGCTTCGGTAGACATAAATGGCCTCCTCGTGATTTTATTATGTGACTTCCTGACGGCATTGCGCCGGTGCACTCTGGCGCTGCCGGATCAAACGATACTCGAAGAATCGGTAAGTGGACAAAGACCAAAAGCAACCTTTCCACTGCGACAGATGTCGTCGGGCAGGCCAATGCACGGTCCGGCGGCCCGCACGGCAAGTCCGTGGGAATCCAGGCAGGCTTCTCCTGTATCTGCCCGGCGCGCTGGTCGGTCCGGGGCGCGGCGAGCCTGCCTGCGATCTCACCTGCATTCTCCGTGGCGATGAGATTTCGCCGCAGCAGATTCAGATAGAGCCTCCGTGGACCCGAGGTACCGTTCCAGCGGGCGCTGGAAAGGAACGGCGGCCACGTCGATGGTGAGGTCTTTCAGGATATCTGCTATCACTGTTGGTGCTGGCATGGGCTCCCTCCGGCGTGCGTTTATGAGGCTTACTTATATTTTATCGCAATTCGGTGGTGGCGACAAGCAGCCTTCGCGAGTGGGAGAGCGAAGCAATTCCTGGGGGCCCTACCGGCTCGTCAAGCAAAATATTGTGGGCAATGGTCTCTGATGGGCAAAGGCAATCCTTTGGGCGGGACAAGCCCTGCCCCTACGACGGCGTCGTTCTGAGCCGAGGCAGTAGGGCTCAGCGCTGCCGAGTCCAATGGCCGAGGCGAAGAATCTTGCAACGCTCTGGACGAACCATAAAGGCATGGAAAGGGAGCGTTCAAGATTCTTCGTCGCTGGCGCTCCTACCAGGAACAAATTGCGTGCAGATGGGTCCTTAACAAAGGTGTTGTTGTCTATGCTCCACTGGATTTGTTGGTAGTGCTCGAAAGCAGTGTGATGAACTTTGGAGGGAATTGTAGGGCACTCGCTTGATATAAAGTGTGACGGCTGTCAAAGGCGAGGACACAAAACTTTGCAGTCAAATCTGCGTAATCCTGTCTCTTATA
>WFSD01000001.1 GCA_015486235.1 Anaerolineae bacterium | reverse complement strand
TGCTCGAAGAACTCCAGGAACGCCCCGCGAACCGTGTGCCCGGTCTCTGCGAAGTAGCGCTCACGGGGCTTCGGCTTTCCCTTCACCACCATCGGCTTGGAGAGCGGCTTGGAACCCTGCTTGGCGAACCACGTGACGCCCTCTTTCACCAGGTCCCACTGGATAGTGTAGTCCCCAGGGTTGGCAGGCGGGTACGCGGTCGCTTGCAGGGAAGTTGTATCCCCCGGCATTATGTCGTTGGGCAGAGGTGTACGAAAGTCCTTGCTCGCGGGCACCGGATTGCCGCTGGTCGATAGCCAGTGATACCCAAGATGAACCGGGTTCGATCCCCCGGCATTCCATCCCAGGGAACCGACATTCTTTAGCTTGAACTTGGCCGTCAAGGACCCACCAGCCTTGACTTCCTGCGGGAAAGCGTAATAAAGGAACTCCGCAGCGTAATCCGGGCCTTCGAGCGATGGCCTGTGCATGTTCCCCACGGCGTAAATCACAGGGGTCATCTCACCGGTTTCCTTCCGCCACGCAAAAGGAGACCATTCCTTGTCGGGCGAAGAAAGGATGAAGGCGCTGGCCGATCTGACGTACGGGAACATCCAGAGCATCTGGTAGTAATCCGGATACTCCTTGGCTATTTTGTCGGCAGGTACGTTGGGCGTGGAATCACCGAATTCTGTGATTTCCAGAGGCATTTTGGGGAACTTCTCGTGGTAGTACAGGAAGCGTTTCCCCCACTCCTTGCTGGTCATGTTGTCGTATTGCCAGTAACAATGCACACCAAGCCAGTCGGATTTCTCGATAGCATCCTTGCAGATGTCGAGCCAGGGAAGATCACGGTGTGGTTCGTTGATTGCCAGCCCGGGAAAGCCGAACTTTGCCCAGGGAGCACCTTGACGCAGAAGGCGCAGCACTTCCAGGTACCAGGATCGGAAGTCCCTGGCATCGGCGTCGGTGGAGCCCCACCCCTCGTACCGTTCGTGGTGGTTCGGTTCGTTGTGTATCTCGAATTTGGTGACGTAGGGCTTTAGCTGCTTGATCGTGGAAAGGTGCCTGGATACGAAATCCTGAGGAGAAGGATGTGTCCCGGTTCCGATCCTGTCGTCCCAAAGCCGCACGATGAACTCTATCTGCGGATTCATGCTCCGGAGGCGGCCATACGCATCCAGTTTTGTGAAAGAGAGAAGCTTGAGCGTCTCGAAGCCTGCTATTTCTATAGCCCGGTAATCATCTTCAGGGAAAGAAGTATCGTTACGAGCGTGAATTCCTACTCTGGCTCTAGGCATTGTCTTCCTCCAAATTGTAGAACAGGCAGGCTATCTGGAAAGCCTGAATGAACTTCTCTATTATACACGACGTTCCCCGAAAGCGCCATGCAGAGCAGCCCGCTGGCTTGACAATCAAACTCCCAAGACATTATACTCTGACAGCGCGGGGATGCCCGCCAATCGATCTCTAAACCCAAAACAGAGGCCTGTCAGAATGGGACCTGCCCTCAAAAAGCAGCGCAGCTCCAGGAATTGTTTCGTTTGCGGCCGACAGAACCCCGTCGGTTTGAGAGCGTTTTTCTATGAGGATGGCAATGGCAGGGTGTTCGCCGATTACACTATCCCGGAACCGTACAACGGATACCCCGGTGTCGCCCACGGCGGCGTCGTAACGGCCCTATTGGACGAGGCCATGGGCAGGACGACCCTTCGGGAACACATTTGGTTAATGACGGGAAAGATCACCGTGAAATTCCATCGCCAGACGCCCACCAAAACACCCCTGACTATCGCTGCCTGGATTACCAGACGTCGCGGGAAGATATGCGAGGTTCACGGGGAGATTCGTCTGAAAGATGATACCCTGACCGCCGAGGCTGAGGGGGTATATTTTGCTACCCCCGAAGAGGAATTCGGAGGGTTCGACGAGGAGCGTCCTTACTGGCGAGTTTACGGTGACGACGAATGACGCGCGGAAAGGGGACATCTATTCAGGGGCTGCCTACTGTGTGCGATTTCTTCCTGGAGGCCTGTGCGAGATGTCGAAATCTATCTTGATGATCCTGGCATTCGGTGTGGCGATCAGCGCGATTTTTCTGGCCGGCTGCAGCGCGCATGTGGTATCCCGGGCTATCCCGTCTCCCAAGGCGATCCCTCTCCTTTCGCCGACACCGACTGCATCTCCTTTCGCCACGTCCTCGCCTTCTCCATCGTCCACCGAGATGCCTGCAGCCACGGCGTCGCCCACTGCAATCGCCACGCCGACCGAGATGCCTTCAGCCACGGCGTCGCCTTCTCCATCGCCCACACAGACCATCACGCCAACGCCCACGCCAGTACCGCTCCAGTCGGCGGCTTTCCAGATCCACCCCGACGGCGTCCACCGAACGGCCCATGTGCCGATTCTGATGTACCATTACATCTCCGTCCCTCCACGCAATGCAGACCGGATCCGACGGGACCTGTCCCTGCCGCCGGACCTCTTTCGAGAGCACCTGGAGTACCTGTCCTCCCACGGATACCATACCATTACCCTGGAGGAGCTGGCGCTGCATCTGCTGGAGGGGAAGCCGCTGCCTCCAAAGCCGATCATCCTCACATTCGACGACGGCTACAGGGACAACTACGAGAATGCCTTTCCGCTGCTCCGAGAATATCACTTCAAAGGGGTTTTCTTCGTGATAACCGATTTCGTCACCAAGCGTTCTCCGCGGTACATGTCGTGGAAACAGCTCCGGGAGATGGTCGACGCAGGCATGGAAATAGAATCCCATACCAGGAACCATACTGACATGCGGGGCAGGTCGGTGGATTACCTGGTGTGGCAGGCGCTGGGGAGCAAGGAAGCCATCGAAGCGCATCTGGGCCTGACGCCCCGGTTTGTCTCCTGGCCCAGCGGCAAGTACGACCAGAGGGCAATCCAGGTCTTCCGGTCGGCGCATTTCTGGGGTGGTGTGACGGAGCGGCAGGGGACGCTGCAGGACTCGGACCACATGTTCGAGCTGGAACGGGTACGCATTCGCGGTTATTATACGTCTCGTTCTCTGGCCTGGCTGTTGGATCACTACCGATGAGCATCTACGATGCGTGGATCATGGCGGCGGTGGCTACCGAACTCCGCCAGCTGATGGGCGCGAGGGTGCAGCGGGTGCTCCGTACCGGAGAGAGCTCTTACGGTCTGGAACTGTACGCTCTGGGGAGACGCGTCTATCTCCTCATATCCCTGTCGCCCCGTGACTCCCGGCTTCATATGGTGAAGGGAAAGCTGCGGCGCGGGGAGGAGCCTTCGCCCCTTCTGCTGCTAATGCGGAAGTACCTGGAGGGAAGCCGCCTCCTGGCGATAGCCCAGCCTCCTTTCGAGCGGGTGCTCCGGACTGTTTGGGCACATCCGGCCCACGGAGAGATGGAACTGGTGGCGGAGATCATGGGAAAGTACAGCAACCTTCTCCTGCTGGATGGCCGCGGGACGATAGTGGGGTTACACAAACCGGTCGGGCCAAAGGAAAGCCGCCTGCGGCAACTTGCGCTGGGGAAAGAGTACCACCTCCCGCCGCGACCGCCGCGTCGCTTCATCACGGAGGTGACGAAGGAGGAGATCCGGGCGTGGCTCGCGGATGGGGCTGATCCGCTCTGGCAGGTAATGCAGAAGCACACGTGGGGGCTGTCGAAGCCGCTGGCGGTGGAGCTGGCGTTCCTTGCTGCTGGCGATGCCGAGGCTCGCAGCGCCGATCCGGGGTCCGTCCTGAAAATCCTGGGCGAATGGGTCTCCCGATGGGCGCAGGATCGTTGGGAGCCCCACGTGGCGCTTCAGGATGGACAGCCCGTGGCGTACATGCCCTTTCGCCTGGAGCACCTTGGGCCCGCAGAACCGGTGGAGAGCATGAGCAGTGCAATCGAGATGGTGGTGGAGGCCGTCGGCGCTGGGGACCCATACGCTGCTGCTCGCAGGGGAGTCCAATCCAGGCTAAGGAAAGCAATGGATCGCCTGGAGAAGCAGCGGGACTCCCTCCTGCGACAGATGCCGGACGAGGGAAAGGTTGCCCGCTGGCTGGACGCGGGGAACTGGATTCTGACGTACGCAGGGCGGATGAAGCCGAGGCAGCGGGAACTCTTCGTGGAGGAAACGGGAGAGAGGATATCGCTGGACCCGAGACTCACGCCGGTCGAGAATGCTCAGCGCTACATGAAACGGTACAGGAAAGGGAAGCGGGCTCTGGAGAGGGTGCCGCCCTTGCTGGAGGTGGTGGAGCGGGACCTGGAATACTTGCGGCAGCTGGCTTATGACCTGGAAGTGGCGGACAATCGTGGGGAGATAGACGCCGTGCTTACGTCCCTGGCGGAGATGCGCTTGCTTTCGGTGCGACGGAAGAAGCCCGCTCCGCCACCTTCCGGTCCGCTGAAGTTTCTGTCGCCGGATGGCTTTACCGTTCTGGTTGGGAGGAACGCGCACCAGAATGAGGAAGTGACGTTCAAGCTGGCCGGGCCGAAAGACCTGTGGCTCCACGCCCGCGGCGTTCCGGGTGCCCATGTGGTCGTCCTGACCGGCGGTCAGCCTGTTTCCGAGAGAACAGTGGATTTCGCGGCGCGGCTGGCGGCGTACCACTCCAAAGCCAGAGGTGAGCGGGCAGCGGACGTGATCGTCACCCATCGGAGGAAAGTCCGCCGGGCACCTGGGGGTCATCCGGGGCAGGTGCTGGTTTCTCAGGCGGAAAACATCACCGTTCCGGCGGAGATGCCGGAAAGCGGGGTTTGATATTGCGACTGTATTTCCCAGGGAGCCCAACCGACCCGGTTCGAGGCTCTCCCCTCGACGTGTTTCGCTTGCCTCGGCGGGAATCTTGGATAGCGGCGCAGTGCCGTATCATCGCCCCAATCTGTGTCAGCCCTGGTGACCCGCAAACATGCCTCATGTGCTTCGGGCCTTCGAAGCAAATCGGAGGTCTATAGGCCGTTTCTGGAGCTCTTTCGACGTGTCTGAAACCTGGTACGACTCATCGCCTGGGGTCGATGATCGCTGAAGCTGCTCCGGTGGGAATCCTGGGGACCTGTAGAGCCCCCGGGATTTGCTTCGGAATCGCGCTCTGTCGTCTTCACAATTTTTTCACATATCCCTCGTATAATAAAGTTTTGGAGTGGAAGGTGAAGTCTGTCTATCAGCAGTCCCGTGATGCGAGCTGCTATAGGACGCAGGACGTAAAGTGCCTTTCTGGAGGGTGAAATGTCGAAAAAATGGTGGCTTGTTCTTCTCATCGTCATCGCGCTGATTGTTGGAGGATACTTCGCGTACAATCGCCTGATCGGCAACGGCGGTACAAGTGCCCAGACGGAGGCGCTGGACCTTTCCAACCAGACCGCCGTGGTGAAGCGTGGCTCACTCCGGATAACGGTGGAAGGCACGGGCGACATCACCACGGCCAGAGAAGCTTCGCTGACTTTCTCTTCGTCAGGCAAGGTGGAGGAGATGCTGGTGGAACAGGGCGATCGCGTCGAGGCTGGTCAGCCGCTGGCGCGCCAGGATACCAGCATCCTGAAGCTGAAGGTTGCACAGGCGGAAGCAAGCCTGCAGTCAGCCCAGGCCCATCTCGAAGACCTGATGGCCCAACCGTCTGCGGAGGACGTGGCTTCGGCGGAGGCTGCGTATTACAATGCCCTGGAGCAGTACAACAAGTTGATCAACTCGCCGACTGAGGATGAGGTGACTGTCGCCAGGGTCGCTCTGGAGAAAGCGGAGACCGCGTTGCAAAAGGCTCAGAGCGCTTACGACAGGGTGGCTTACAAGCCCAACATAGCAATGCTCCCTCAGGCTCAGAATCTCCAGAACGCGACCCTCGATTACGAAAAGGCTCAGGCTCAGTACAAGCAGGCCATTGAGAAGCCGTCGGTGGAGGAGATTGCCGCGGCCAAGAGCAACCTGGAGAAAGCCAAGGCTCATCTGGAGACAGTGAAGAGCGGCCCTTCGGCGGAAGACGTCACAGCGAAGCAGGCCTCGGTGAAACAAGCCGAGGCGAACCTGGAGATCGCGAAACAGAATCTCGAGGATGCAACGCTGAAAGCGCCTTTCGACGGCACCGTGGTCGAGGTGAACGTGGAGCCAGGAGAGTACATTGGAGCGAACAAGGTTGCAGTGGTTCTCGACGACCTGGATCACCTGCAGGCGACATTGTACATCGATGAGACGGATGTGGGGCAGGTGGCGGTGGGGCAGAAAGTGGTGGTTACGCTGGACGCGTTCCCAGACGCGGAGCTCACCGGCAAGGTGAGCGAGGTCGCCATCGAGCCCCATGTTCAATCCGGCGTGGTCCTCTACCCCGTGACGGTGGACCTGGACAACCCACCGGTGCCGGTGCGCCCCGGCATGACCTGCGATGGGCAGATCGTGGCGCAGAGCAAGGAAAACGTCCTGCTGGTGCCACTGAAGGCGCTGCACAGCTTTGGCAACAGGACCATCGTGTTCGTGAAGTCCAAAGGTGGAGAGGGTGCGAATCTGCCAGCGCGCCCACGCAAAGGCCAGCGCAGTGGGATCGGGACGCCCACGGGCGAAAGAAAAGGAGAGTTTGCGTCGAATCCTGTCTTCAAAGTCTTGCTCGAGGCCGGTTTTCGCCCCGCCAGGGTCGAACTCGGCATGATGACCGACACGCAAGCTGAGGTGGTCAGTGGCCTTTCGGAAGGGGATGTCGTCAGCACGGCTTCCCTTGAGTCTTCCGCCAAGAATAGCGGGACTGCATCGGCGAACAAAAAGCCGCCGCTATTTTTCAAGGCCTTCGGCAGGGTGCGCAGATGATCGAATTGGAAGGAATCACGAAGGTTTACCAGATGGGCCAGGTCCAGGTCCATGCTTTGCGGGGGATGTCGCTGCGGATCGAACCCGGCGAGTGGGTCTCGATCGTGGGCCCTTCGGGTTCCGGGAAATCGACCCTGATGCACATCATCGGGTGCCTGGACACCCCTACATCGGGGTCCTACCGGCTCAACGGGCTCGAGGTCAGCAGCATGGACGAGAAAAGCCTCTCGACGGTGCGAAATCAGGAAATCGGTTTCGTGTTTCAGATGTTCAATTTGCTGCCACGCATCAGCGCGCTGAAGCAGGTGATGTTGCCGATGCAGTACGCCCGCGGGAAAGCAAAGCTGCCCCTGCGGAAACGGAGGGAGATTGCGGCGAAAGCGCTGGAGATGGTCGGCCTCGGGGACAGGCTGAATCACCATCCGGCGGAACTTTCGGGAGGGGAGCAGCAGCGGATTGCCATCGCCAGGGCGCTGGTGAACAATCCATCGATCATCCTGGCGGACGAGCCGACGGGGAACCTGGACACGCAGTCGGGTGCGGAGGTGATGGAGATCTTCCGCAAGCTCCACAGGGAACGAGGGATAACCATCGTCGTGGTAACCCACGACGACGAGATAGCTGGAATGGCGGAGAGAATAGTCCATCTGCGGGATGGGCTGATCGTGGACGACGCCAGGGTCGGTGGGGAGAAGGAAAAGGCGTAGCAATTCCTGGAGGCCGTAGACCCCAGGAATCCCAATGACAGCCCGGAAGGAGACGATGAGATGACAGCACTGGTGGATTTGCTGGAGATGGTGGAGGTCGCGTTGGATAGCCTTCTGGTCAACAAAACCAGATCGATGCTGACCATGCTCGGCGTGACGATCGGCGTGGCGGCGGTGGTCGCCCTGCTTTCCATTGGCACAGGGGCACAGGCTTCCATCACGGAGCGGATAAGCAGTGCCGGGACGAACCTGATCACGATCCTCCCGGGGGCGCCCCGGGAAAGGGGCGTGCGGGGTGCAGTTGGCACAGGGCAAAAGCTAACCAATAAAGACGCCGAGGCCCTGAGCGACAAGGGCAACGTGCCGGATGCGGAGTTCGTGGCGCCTGAATACAGTCGAGGGGCGCAGGCGATCTTCGGTGAGTCGAACGTGAACGTCGATGTGGCCGGCGTTACCCCTTCATACCAAGACGTGTTTGGCCTTTCGGTCGCATCGGGAAGGTTTGTGATCGAAAAGGACGTGATGCAGCGTTCCAGCGTGGCAGTGCTGGGATATCAGGTGGCCCAGGACCTCTTCGGCGATGTGGATCCGGTGGGAAAGAGGATCAAAGTGGCTGCAGGAAAACGGAAGATATCGCTGAGGGTAGCGGGGGTGCTCGCTGAGTCCGGCGGTTCCATTTTCAGCAGGCCCGACGAAGCGGTCTACGTTCCGATATCCACGGCGCAGATCAAGCTGTTTCACGGGCGCAACGCCAGGGGGCAGTTGATCCTGAGCCGAATCTACATGAAAGCGCCCACCAAAGATGCCGTCGACAGAATGCAGTCCGAGGCGGAGGAGGTCTTGAAAGCGCGCCACGGCATAGGCCCCGCCGACGAGCCGGATTTCAGGATTTACAACCAGGCTACCCTGCTGAAGACGGCCAGCGGGGTGGCGCAGACCATGACGATATTCCTTGGCGCCATCGCGGCCATTTCGCTGCTGGTGGGCGGCATCGGGATCATGAACATTATGCTGGTGTCGGTGACGGAGCGGACGAGGGAGATCGGGCTGCGGAAGGCGGTCGGCGCCAGGCGGGGCGACATCCTCTTCCAGTTCCTGCTGGAGGCGGTAATGCTTAGTCTCCTGGGCGGGGTGATAGGCGTACTGCTGGGGATAGGGATTGCCCGCGTGGTGGACACGACGGGGATGATGCGTTCAGTGGTGGCCCCCGGCTCCATCGTGCTGGCGCTGAGTTTCTCGCTGGCGACGGGCCTTTTCTTCGGGATGTATCCGGCGAACAAGGCCGCCCGGCTCAGCCCGATAGAAGCACTGAGGTACGAGTGAGGGCAAGTTTTCTGTTGGCTGGGCAGGATGGAAAAAGAAGTGGCGTCCCCTCCTTCTTCCGTGGAATGAGGCAGAGGCGAGGCGTGCCTCGCCTCTACTTGCTCTTGACCTCCGCCCAGACTTTGTCCCAGAGCGGCTTGGCATCGCCCAGATCCCTGATGAGCTCGAGCTTCTTCATTACGTCCTTGGGCGGATAGATCGCTGGGTTGCCCCTCAGATCGTTGTCCAGGTATTGGAACGCCGCCGCGTCGGGGCTGGCATAGTGGTTATAGTTACTAATCATGGCCGCGATCTTGGGCCGCAGGGTAAAATCCATGAACGTTTCCGCAGATTCCTTGTTCTTGCTGGTTGCGGGGATGCAGAGGTTGTCCACCCACAATGTGCTCCCTTCTTTCGGGACGACGTATCGAATGTGCTCATTGTCCTCTTTGCCCGCCAGAAAATCGCCGCTGTAGCCATGGGCCAGTACTGTCTCCTCCGCTGCCAGCAGGTCCTCGAACTGATCACTGTCGTAGCTGTAGAGGTACGGTTTCTGCTTCATCAGTACATCTTTCGCTTGCTCCAGGTGATTCGGGTCGGTATCGTTGACGGAGTAGCCCAGGTACTTCAGAGCGGCGCCGATGGCCTCGCGCTCGTCGTCCAACATCGTGATCTGCCCCTTGTATTTCTTGATTTTGTCAGGATTGAAGAGATCGCCCCAACTCGTGGGAGGCGGAACCACCTTGTCGTCCAGGTATCCGATTCCGGTGGTGCCCCACTGATAGGGGATGCAGTGCTCGAGGCCGGGGTCATAGGGCGGGTTGGCAAATTTCGGATCGATGTTCTTCATGTTGGGGATCAGGCTCTTGTCCAGTTCCGCCAGCATCCCTTTCTTGACCATGGTGCCTACCATTTGGTCGGATGGGACAATGATGTCATAGTCTGTAGCGCCGGCCTGGAGCTTCGCCAGCATCTCCTTGTCGCTGGGGAAAGTATCCTCCACGATCTTGATGCCGGTTTCTCTCTCGAACAGCTTGTAGACATTCGGGTCGATGTAGTCGGGCCAGGTGTAGACATGTAGCTCTTTGGGCATTTTGGTCACGGTGTGTGTGGGGGGCGCCTTGATAGGAGTGGGCGTGGGGGTTGCTTCTGGCACACAGGCGCTGAGAACAAAGGTTACGGCGATGAGCATCACCATCAACGCGAAATATTCCTTGCTCTTCATACTTCCATCCTCCTTCCAGGCCAGGAACATCTGTCGGTGGGACCAGATCGAGCAATTGGGCGATAGCGAACTGGCGGATAGCACATGCTGAAAGACTTTCCGACAGGCCGAAACAGGTGCAGTAATTATACCCGGCGTGCAGGGGATAAGACAAGAATCGCATTTGTGGGGGCTTTCGAAGCAAATCAAGGCCCGAAAACGCTCCTGGGAGCCCTCACGCTCAATGCAGGGCTTGCGCTGTGACTTTTCCGGGGTTGACGAAAGCCTCCCGAAAGGCAGGTGAATTTCTGGGGGCCCGTAGAGCCCCCAGAAATTACTTCTTTTTCCCATTTGTGGGGCTTTCGCAGCAAATCGAAAGGCCCGAAAACGCTCCCGGGGGCCCTCACGCTCGATGCAGGGCTTGTGCTGTGACTTTTCCGGGATTGACGAAACCCTCCCGAAAGGCAGGTAAATTCCTGGAGCCTCGTAGGGCCCCAGAAATTGCTTCGTTTTCCCAGCTCAGCGATGCGGGTTGCATGCCCAACCGGTCAGGAGTTATAATTTTAATAATGGGGCTGTAAATTGCGGTAGGAGCCCACTCAGGCGTGGAGCAGGCCGCAGGCCTGCGACCTGCTCCACGCCCCAACATCTAGTAAGCGGGAAGCACTCCAGACCCACATCTCTGGTGGTAAAAGCGCTTTCGGTTTACCACCTCGGGTGAGGGAGATGCTGCCTGAGTCGCAATCCGCTAGAAGAAAGAAGAGAATGCCGAGAAGGGGTGTTCGAAGTAAATCGGGAGCACGAAATCGCCTCAGGGGCTTTCTCAGCGTTTCTGAAGCGACCCGCTACTTGCCGTTGGGGTTGACGTAGAGCGATAACGGTTCTGGGGATTCCTGGGGGCCCTATGGGCCCCCAGGAATTGCTTCGCTCTCCCAGAAGTAGCCTGCAGGTCACCCCGGGGGCATGCGTGACACCACGAATTTTCGATGTTCGTACGCGTCCGGTAAGAAGTCGGAAAAAGATGCATCTTCTCGGAAAGTTGGGGTGATCCACTGCTTGCCCCTGCTTTTGGCGATATGGTTATTGTTGGAACCAATTGTCGAAGCCCGAATGTCACCCCAGGATGTTGAGAAGATACGGAAAGGTCTCGCGTGACCTGTTTTGGAGCAGGATGTGACAGTAGAAAAACCGACGTGGTTCTTTTCGGATTCCAATACCAGGGGTGGGATGAAGGTGCTGGTGGTAACAAACCTGTACCCTTATCCCTACGCGCCCGATTTCGGCACTTTCGTGCGTGATGAAGTAGAATCACTCCGTGCGTTGGGCGTGAGCGTGGATGTTTTCTTTTTCAACGGACGTGCCAGCAGGTGGAATTACATCAAAGCATATCCTGTTTTCTGGAAAGTGCTCCGGCAGGGGGAATATGACCTGGTGCATGCCCACTACGCCCTCAGTGGCATGATCGCCAGGGCCCAGTTGAGGCTTCCTGTGGTGGTGACAATTCATGGGATCGAGGTGGTGTTGCCCGGCGTGAGGGAGATGTCCCGTCTTCTGGCCCGCGCGGCCGATGCAGTCATAGTCACCAGCAAACGGGTGCAGCAGGACTTGAGATGGGGCGAAGTCGAGATAATCCCGCCAGGGGTAGACATGAACCTGTTCCGCCCGATGCCGGTGCTGGAAGCCAGGAAAAAGCTCGGGCTGGAACCGTCGAAGCGATACGTGCTGTTTGCCGGAAAGCCCAGGCCGGAGAAGAGATTCACTATCATACGCGAGGCGGTAGGGGGTTTGAGAAACGAAAATCCGGACGTGGATTTGCTGGTGGCGACGGGGATGCCTCATACTCGGGTGCCGTTGTACATGAATGCGGCAGATGTATTGGTGCTTGCATCCCGGTACGAAGGCTCCCCAATGGTGATAAAAGAAGCGATGGCCTGCAACCTGCCCATTGTGGTCACGGATGTGGGCGACGCTCGGGAGGTAATCGCTGGGACGGCAGGGTGCTACCTCACCGACGGCTCTGTGGGTGACCTGGTGGAGAAGCTGGGAAAAGCTATCAATTTCGGCGGGCGCACCGACGGGAGGGAGAAAGTCTCGCACCTGAGCCTGGATGCAGTCGCCCGGCGCGTGGCCAGCGTGTACGAGAAGG